>NZ_JBEAIJ010000043.1:0-176480 GCF_040065315.1 Klebsiella sp. CN_Kp100 | reverse complement strand
GCAGTTGACTTTTAATCAATTGGTCGCAGGTTCGAATCCTGCACGACCCACCAATGTAAAAAAGCGCCCTAAAGGCGCTTTTTTGCTATCTGCGATTCAAAAGATTCGAACCTGCTGCAGGTTCGAGTCGACAAAATTGTCGGGAACAATTTTGTACAACGCGTAGCGTTGCCCGAAGGGCGAGTCTCAGGATGAGACGAGTAGCGAAGAGAGACAACGGAGCCGCCTGCGGCGACGGCCCGAAGGGCAAGCGAAGCGAGTCATCCTGCACGACCCACCAATGTAAAAAAGCGCCCTAAAGGCGCTTTTTTACTATCTGCAATATACGAAACCGGCACAGGCCTTCATCTTGCTATCCGGCACTGACCATCAATTCACCAGCGCCGCTACCAGCTTCTCCAGCGCGGGCGTCGCCTGTTGTTGGTCATAGACAATATACAAGTCAGCGGGTATGCGCTCTTCCAGCGGACGAAACACAACGCCCGGCCAGGTCATTTGCGCATAGCTATCGGCGATGAGCGTAATACCAATTCCCATGCTGACCATAGCCAGTACCGTTTGCGGCTCCATCACTTCACGGATAATCATCGGCAAGAATCCGGCACTCTGACAGACGCGCTGCAAAAACGTCCAGTCGGTATGTATTGAAGGCATCGTAACAAAATATTCGTTACGCAGCGCCGCAAGCGGGATCGCCTCAAGCATCGCCAGCGGATGCTCCTCCGGCATGGCCACCAGAAAAGAGGACTCGTGCAAACGCAGGCTGGTAAATCCTGGCGTAGGCGCTGTCGCCATCCGCCACACGCCGGCATCCAGCTCCCGTCGCTCCAGCATCGCCATCTGCATGGCGGGCATGTTCTCGCGGAAAAGCACCTCTACGTTAGGGTTCTCTTTCAAAAAACGCCGCATTACCGGGCGCATTTTCCCCCACATCGCCGTACCTATCACGCCCAGTTCTACCCTCCCCGCCTCACCCCGGCCAATCTGCTCAACTCGCGCCAGCGCCTGATTGGCGCTGGAAAGCAGGCGGCGGGACTCCTCCATCAGAATTTTTCCAGCATGGGTCAACGCCACGCTACGAGAGTGGCGAACAAACAGCAGCGTACCGAGCTGCTGCTCCAGCTCCTTGATGTGGATACTAAGCGGCGGTTGCGACATGTTCAGACGGGCAGCTGCACGACCAAAATGCAGCTCTTCTGCAACAGCCAGAAAATAGCGCAATAATTTCAGATCGATACGATGCGTGCGTTCCATGGGACATGCGCTCCTGAGGCGAAGGATAATGCGCAAAGTTACCACACTGCATCCTGGAAAATGAAACGGCGGAGTATAAACTCCGCCGCTGAAGAAGATTAATGCGTCAGCGCTTTGTTGATAAGTTTCTCAGGCTCATGTTGATAGCGGAAGAACAGGGCAAAAATAACCGCCAGCAGTAATGAATAGGCGGCGAACACCAGCCAGATAGTCTGCCAGTCTTTTACGCCATCAATAGAGAAGTAATCAACGGCCATACCGCTCAGAACTGAACCAACCCATGCTCCAATGCCGTTCACCATGGTCATAAATAGGCCCTGGGCGCTGGCGCGAATATTGGCACTGACCTCCTGCTCAACAAATACCGATCCAGAAATATTAAAGAAGTCGAATGCGCAGCCGTAAACAGTCATCGACATCAGCAGCAACACAAAACCGAACGGAGAGGGATCGCCAAAAGCGAAAAGGCCAAAGCGCAGCGTCCATGCCAGCATACTCATCAGCATGACTGTTTTGATGCCAAAGCGTTTAAGAAAGAACGGTATGGTGAGGATGAAAGCGACCTCCGCCATCTGCGACACCGAAAGCAAAATTGAGGGATAACGTACGACAAAGCTGTCGGCAAACTCCGGATTGCGGGCAAAATCATGCAGGAAAGGATTACCGAAGACGTTAGTTATTTGCAGTACCGCTCCCAGCATCATCGCAAAAAAGAAGAAAATGGCCATCCGCGGATTTTTAAATAACACAAAGGCATCCAGCCCCAGCCGGCTGGCCAGGGTGGTTCCGGCTTTCTTCTCGACGACAGGAATTTTCGGTAACGTAAATGCATAAATCGCCAGTAATAGCGACGCGGCAGAGGCGATATATAGCTGTGCGCTGCTTAACTCCAGCCCCATCAGGCTCACCGTCCACATTGCGGCAATAAAACCGAGAGTGCCAAAAACGCGAATGGGAGGAAACGCGGTCGCCGGATCCTGGCCGGACTGCGACAGACATGAATAGCAGACGCTGTTAGACAAGGAGATAGTGGGCATGTAGACCATCGCGTTAATGAGCATCACCCAGAACATCGTATCCGGATCGGTCACGGTCGTCGCATAAAGAAGCACTCCCGCGCCAACCAAATGGCAGAACATATAGGCCCGTTCTGCACGAAGCCATTTATCAGCAATGATCCCCATGATGCCGGGCATGATAATGGCCGCCAGCCCCTTAGAGCTATACACCATGCCGACGTTTGCGCCGGTGAAATGCAGCGTATTGATCATGTAAGAACCCAGGGTGACCAGCCAGCTTCCCCAGATAAAATATTGCAAAAACGACATGAGCTTTAAGCGAGAAGCGATACCCATTTTTTCCGTTCCTTGCCATTAAAGTAAGACCCCGCAAGCGGGGTCAATATTTATTATTTTCAGGCCAGTTTGCGTAAGAAGCCGCAGATCAGGTTGATAAAGTTCTGCCGGGAGAGTTCGGCCGCTGCCAGGGTTTGCGCGTGGGATAACTTCACATCGCCCAGACCTTCAGCCAGATTAGTAATCGCTGCAACAGCCACCACTTTCAACCCGCAATGGCGGGCGCTTATCACCTCCGGCACCACGGACATCCCCACCACATCGCCGCCGATAATTTGCATCATGCGGATCTCAGCCGCCGTTTCAAAATTCGGCCCGGGATAGGAGACAAATACGCCTTCAGTCAGCGGAAAACCCTCCTCTGCCGCAACGCGCTGCAGAACGGCGCGATAATCCGCATCATAGGCATTTGCCAGCGAGAAAAAGCGCTCGCCGAAGCGTTCATCATTCAGGCCCACCATCGGCGTACCCGGCATAGTATTAATATGATCGCTCAGCGCCACCAGACTTCCCGGCCCCACTTCCGGACGAAGAGAACCGGCTGCGTTAGTACAAAACAGCAGTTCACATCCCAGAAGCTTTAGCGTACGGATGGCATCGGTCATGACCGTCATGCCGCGCCCTTCGTAGAAGTGCCCGCGCCCCTTCATGCAGGCAACCGGTACGCCAGCCAGGTTTCCCAACACCAGCTCGCCGGCATGGCCGTGAACGGTACTCACCGGGAATCCAGGCAGCTTCTCGTATGAAATTGCCACTGCATCTTCAATTTGCTCCGCTAGCGCCCCAAGACCCGAACCAAGAATAAAAGCTACCCGCGGCATAAAGTCCGGCTTATGTCCGCGAATGATGTCTGCGCTATACCATGGGTTCTGTGAAAAAAGCGTGTCGCTCATAAGCTGTCCTTAGAAACTGAAGAATCGATAAGTTAATTGGCTACCATGATGTTATAACGAGGGTACGCAATCGATTACCAATACAGTTTTCCCGGACGTTCGATATCAAAAAGCTATTGATTTCATTTCTGATACAAGGGGTCATTCTCGCGCAAAGCGGTCAGCTGGCCAGCCTGATGCCGCACCACCTCCCACAGCGCTTCTGCGGCAGTTGAAAGCGAGCGATTTTTACGCCGCGCCAGCATCAGCTGACGCTCCACCACCGGAGTGAGTCGTTTCACCTGCAAATGGCTGCCCTGAGGAAGCGGCAGCGCTAATGCGGGTAAAATACTGATACCTATCCCCGACTCAACCATCGGAAATAGCGTGGCCGGATGACCGATTTCCTGCACGATATTCGCTTTAACGGCAAATCCCGAGAGCGCGGCGTCAATCAGCGGACGACTACCAGAAGCATAATCCTGCAGAACCAGCCGCTGCTGCTGGAGGTCTTGCCAGTTCACCGCGCTCCGTCCGGCAAAAGGGTGATCGCTACGGCAAAGCAACAGAAAAGGTTCGGCGAGCACCGTCTCACACTGTAAATCGGTAGCAGCGCCAGGATCGATCACAATGCCAAAATCCACTTCCCCCTGGCGGATACTCTCCAGCACCCACTGCTGGGGGCGGTCGTGTAGTACGAAATCGATTTCCGGATAACGACGGTTGCTGTCGGCAATGCACTGCGGGATAAGATGGGCGGAAATAGTCTGGCTGGCCGCCACCCGGACGGTTCCCATCAGCTGCTGCCCGACGCGTCCGGCCTCTCGCAGCGTGCCGTTTAGTTCATCCAACAGACGCTCAAGCCGGGCCGCGAGCTGCTGGCCGGCCTCCGTAAGCACCACTTCGCGCGTCGTTCGGTCAAGCAAGCGTACCCCGGTCTGATGCTCCAGCTCTTTGACGCTATGGCTTACCGCTGACTGGCTAAGGCCAATACTCTCCCCTGCCCGGCTAAAGCTTTTGACGCGAGCAACGGTCACAAAAACCTTCAACTGTCGTAGCGAGTAATTCATCTCTTTTTTTCATGAATAGATGCAATAAATCGATTTTATTTCTCAAACTAAAGAAAGCACAATAGCGACATCGATTTTCAGGAGCGTTTATGAAATTTTTCCGCATTCTTGATCCATTCACCCTAACGTTAGTCACCGTCGTCCTGCTGGCCTCTTTTTTTCCTGCTCGCGGCGGATTTGTCCCCTTCTTTGAGCATTTAACTACCGCCGCCATCGCGCTGCTGTTCTTTATGCACGGCGCCAAACTCTCGCGTGAGGCGATCGTTGCCGGAGGAAGCCACTGGCGTTTACATCTCTGGGTCATGTGCAGCACGTTTATCGTTTTTCCCGTGCTTGGCGTGTTGTTTGCCTGGTGGGCGCCTGTCAACGTCGATCCGGCGCTATACACCGGGTTTATTTATCTCTGCATTCTGCCAGCCACCGTCCAGTCGGCCATCGCGTTTACTTCCCTGGCGGGCGGTAACGTGGCGGCAGCAGTATGCTCGGCCTCGGCCTCAAGCCTGCTGGGGATCTTTATTTCGCCTTTGCTGGTCGGCCTGCTGATGAATCTGCACGGCGCGGGCGGGAGTCTGGAGCAGGTTGGTAAAATCATGCTGCAGCTGCTGCTGCCGTTTGTGCTGGGGCATCTCTCTCGCCCGTGGATTGGCAACTGGGTGACAAAACATAAAAAGTGGATCTCAAAAACCGATCAGACCTCTATCCTGCTGGTCGTTTATTCGGCATTCAGCGAGGCAGTCGTGAACGGTATCTGGCACAAAGTGGGTATCGGATCGCTGCTGTTCATCGTTATTGTCAGCATCGTGCTGCTGGCAATTGTGATAGCTATTAACGTGTTTGTAGCGCGCAGGTGTGGGTTTAATAAAGCGGATGAAATTACGATTGTCTTCTGCGGGTCGAAAAAGAGCCTGGCGAACGGCATTCCAATGGCCAATATTCTCTTCCCGACTTCAATCCTGGGGATCATGGTGCTGCCGCTGATGATCTTCCATCAGATTCAGCTCATGGTGTGCGCAGTGCTGGCGAGGCGCTATAAGCGCCAGGCCGAAGCATTGCAGGCGCAGGAAAAAACCGCGCCTCCGAAGCTTAACGCGGACGCTTAAGGGGCTGGACCAGACCGGTCAGCCCCTCTGTTTTAATCAACAGGGTTAATGCCATCAGTTCGCCGAGATGCCCGGCAGGAAATTGATCCTTACGGGCAAACCACAGCAGATACTCTTCCGGCACATCAATTAATCGACGGCCTTTGTACTTGCCAAACGGCATTTCCGTATTGGCAATTTCAATAAGCTGCTCTTTATCCACGCGACTCTCCGAGCAGGCGCAGCATTTCGTCTTCATCGATTACCGCAATTCCCAGCTCCTGCGCTTTAGCGAGCTTAGAACCCGCAGCCTCCCCGGCGATAACCAGGTCGGTTTTCTTCGACACGCTGCCCGCAACCTTCGCGCCCAGCGCAACCAGCTGCGCTTTCGCATCATCACGAGAGAGCTGGCTCAGGCTACCGGTCAGAACAATCGTTTTTCCGGCGAACGGGCTATCAATCTCTTCAGCATTGACCACCACCGGCGCAGGCCAGCGGACGCCCTCTTTACGCAGCTGAGCGATAACTTCGCGGTTGCTCTCTTCGGCAAAGAAATTACGCACGTGCGTGGCGACGACAATCCCGACATCCGGCACTTTTTGCAGATCGTCAATCGAGGCCTGCTCAAGCGCCTCAATAGTGCCAAAGTGGGCCGCTAAACCGGCTGCCGTCGCCTCACCCACTTCACGGATCCCCAGCGCATAAAGAAAACGAGCGAAGGTGGTCTCTTTTGACTTCTCCAGGGCATCCACGATGTTCTGCGCTGATTTTGGCCCCATGCGATCGAGCCCGGTGAGTTTACCCGGCGTCAGCTGAAAGAGATCGGCTGGCGTGTGCACATACTCTTTTTCTACCAGCTGATCGATGATTTTATCGCCCATACCATCGACGTCCAGAGCGCGACGGGAGACAAAATGCTTGAGCGACTCTTTGCGCTGCGCGCCGCAGATCAATCCGCCGGTACAGCGCGTTACCACTTCGCCTTCAACGCGTTCGACGTCGGAGTGGCATACCGGACAATGGGTTGGGAACACGATTTCCCGCGTCTCTTCCGGGCGTTCTGAGAGCACAACGTTCACGACCTGGGGAATCACATCTCCGGCACGACGAATAACTACCTTATCGCCGATGCGCAGTCCCAGGCGCTCGATTTCATCGGCATTGTGGAGGGTCGCGTTGCTGACCAGTACTCCGGCGACGTGTACCGGCTCAAGACGCGCAACCGGCGTGATGGCGCCGGTTCGCCCGACCTGAAACTCAACGTCGCGCACGAAAGTCATCTGCTCCTGCGCCGGAAACTTAAACGCCACCGCCCAGCGCGGCGCGCGTGCTACGAAGCCAAGCTGTTCCTGTAACGCAAGCGAATCGACTTTGATCACCACTCCGTCGATATCAAATCCCAGATTCGGTCGATCTTCTTCCACCTTGCGATAGTAAGTAAGCACTTCCTCTGGCGTATGGCAGAGTTTTACGCGCTCGCTGACCGGCAGCCCCCAGAACTTAAACTGCTGCAAGCGTGCAGAGTGGCTGGCCGGCAGCTCGCCGCCTTCCAGCACGCCCACGCCATAGCAAAAGAAAGTGAGCGGACGCTTCGCGGTAATCCGCGGATCGAGCTGACGTAAAGAACCTGCTGCGGCGTTACGCGGGTTAGCAAAGACTTTCCCCCCGGTTCGCCGGGCCTCTTCATTAATTTTTTCGAACCCTGCCTGCGGCAGAAACACCTCTCCGCGAACCTCAAGCCGCTGCGGAATATTGTCGCCGCGTAGCTTCAGGGGGATCGCGCGGATGGTACGCACGTTGCAGGTAATATCTTCACCGGTCGTTCCATCTCCGCGGGTCGCCGCCTGTACCAGCAAGCCGTTCTCATAGAGGATACTGACCGCCAGGCCATCCAGCTTGAGCTCGCAGCAGTAGGTAAGATCATCACTATTTTTCAGACGGTCCTGCACCCGCTTGTTAAACGCGAGGAAACTCTCCTCATCAAAGACGTTATCGAGCGACAGCATCGGAACTTCATGGCGGATCTGGCTAAAGGAGGCTAGCGGTGCGGCGCCGACGCGCTGGGTGGGCGAGTCTGGGGTGATCAGCTCCGGGTGCTGAGCTTCCAGCTCGCGCAGTTCACGCATTAACCGGTCGTATTCCGCATCAGGAATTTCCGGCGTATCCATGACGTGGTAGAGATATTCATGATGGCGAAGCGTGGTTCGCAGTTCAGTCAGTTTTTGTTCGTTCGATTCCATATCACACCATCAATGATAAAAAACCCCCGACGGGCGGGGGTTCAGGATAAGTAGATTAAACGCAAAAAGCGGGATCAGGCGTTCGCCTCTTTTACTTCACGAATGCGATCCTGATATTCACGCAGTTTTTGCGGCGTCATCATACGACGCTGGTCGTCCAGCACCACGCCACCGACTTCATCGGCGATGTACTGCGCGGACTGCAGCATCAGCTTAAAGTTTTGCAGTTCATCGCCAAAGGACGGAACCTGCATAAAGATAGTCACCCCAGGGGTCATCATATCCGCCATGCTGTCCGGATTAAAGGTGCCAGGTTTGACCATATTCGCCAGACTGAAAAGCACCTGGCCGCTACCGTCCGGGCTCAGGTGACGATGGAAAATATTCATATCGCCAAATTTGAAGCCCGCCTGCTGGATACTGTTGATGAGCAGCTCGCCGTTAAGCTGCGAGCCATGATGCGCGGCGACGTTCATCACGATGACCGTCTCCTTGCGCTCTTTAGGCTGCGGCGCTGCCGGCTGCGGCTCAGGGGCCGGAGGTTCAGGCGTCGGCTGCGGCTGCGGAGCGGCAACAGGCTGCTGTTGAACCGGCTGCTGCACATGCTGCTGTGGCTGCGGCGATTGCTGTGGCTGCGTTTGCGGCGGCTGCTGGGGCTGCACGGGCTGTGTCACCGGCTGCTGCGTCGGCGCGGCATAATGCGGTTGCTGAACCGGAGCCTGAGGGTGAACCGGCTGCTGATGCGGCTGCTGCGCTGCACGGGCAGGCTCTTCCGGGCGCACAGGCTGCTGCGCCTGACGCTCATAAGGAGGCTGATACTGGTGCTGCGGCGGCTGACGAGGTGCTTCATGCTCCCCATGAACGCCGTTCGGCGCATGACTCACCCGATGAACCCGGACTTCACCAACGCCTTCAACATCGTCATCAAAGTCGTCGCCTTCCGACTCTTCATCGTCGCGAGACTTCATACGTTTCAGTGGGCGATCGCGAAACATCGAGGAACGTTCTTTACGGCTGGTCCAAAAACCGTGCACCAGTAAAGCGATTATGGCGATCGCGCCAACAATGATTAATATCAGACGCAAATCCTGCATCATTATATTCTCTGTTGTTCTAACACCTTGCCACCACGGCAAACATTTACTCACTAAGAGTATTTGCCGATTACATCAAGTGCAAGTGCGTCTGGGGCTTTCACTACATAAAGATGAACTAAATCGTGCTTTTTGCTGTTTTTTCGAACATTTCCTAACTGGTTATTGTCGGCTAACCCGATAAAATAGCCCGACATTCAGCCTGGATGTTAAAAAAGGAGTATCACCTGACTATGGTTTCATCATCCGTAACGACCCCGCGCAGTGGCGTCTACTATTTTTCGCAGGGTTGGAAGCTGATCGGGCTGCCGGGGATCCGTCGATACGTCTTCCTCCCTCTACTCGTCAACATCGTGCTGATGGGTGGCGCATTCTGGTGGTTGTTCACGCGACTGGATAGCTGGATCCCTTCTTTGATGAGCCATGTTCCTGAATGGCTGCAATGGCTTAACTATCTGCTGTGGCCCATCGTCGTCATTTCTATTCTGCTGGTGTTCGGCTACTTCTTCTCGACTATCGCCAACTGGATTGCCGCGCCCTTTAGCGGCCTTCTGGCCGAGCAGCTTGAGGCGCGTCTGACTGGCGCGACGCCGCCGGACGTCGGAATTTTCGGTATCCTGAAAGATGTGCCGCGCATCATGAAGCGCGAGTGGCAGAAGTTTGCCTGGTATCTGCCGCGGGCGATCGTCCTTTTGCTTCTCTATTTTATTCCCGGTTTCGGCCAGACCGTCGCCCCGGTGCTGTGGTTCCTGTTCAGCGCCTGGATGCTGGCGATTCAATACTGCGATTATCCTTTTGATAACCATAAAGTGCCGTTTAAAACCATGCGCCAGGCGCTACGCACCCGCAAAGTCACCAACATGCAGTTTGGCGCTCTGACCAGCCTGTTTACCATGATCCCGGTGCTCAACCTCGTGATCCTGCCCGTCGCAATTTGCGGCGCGACGGCGATGTGGGTTGATTGCTACCGTGACAAACACGCGATGTGGAAATAGCGCTATCTTGTTCGGAGCGGCTTATGCCGCTCCTTATTACTTCTGGCTTGCCATTATTTCCCTTCCGAATATAGATATGCTAAATCCTTACTTCCGCATATTCTTTAAGCGGGTATGCTGAAGCCGTACTCCCAAATTTCATACAGTTAAGGACAGGCCATGAGTAAGATTTTTGAAGACAACTCCCTGACTATCGGCCATACGCCGCTGGTACGACTGAACCGCATCGGTAACGGGCGCATCCTGGCAAAGGTAGAATCACGTAACCCGAGCTTTAGCGTAAAATGCCGTATCGGTGCCAATATGATTTGGGATGCCGAAAAACGCGGCGTGCTGAAACCCGGCGTTGAGCTGGTAGAACCTACCAGCGGTAATACTGGTATCGCGCTGGCCTACGTGGCGGCGGCGCGCGGTTACAAATTGACGCTGACGATGCCCGAGACGATGAGCATCGAACGCCGTAAACTGCTGAAGGCGCTGGGTGCCAATCTGGTTCTGACCGAAGGCGCAAAAGGCATGAAGGGCGCCATCCAGAAGGCCGAAGAGATCGTCGCCAGCAATCCGGAGAAATTCCTGCTGCTGCAGCAGTTTAGCAACCCGGCCAACCCGGAAATTCACGAAAAAACCACCGGCCCGGAAATCTGGGAAGATACTGATGGTCAGGTCGATGTCTTTATCTCCGGCGTCGGTACCGGCGGTACGCTGACCGGCGTGAGCCGCTATATCAAAGGCACCAAAGGTAAAAAAGATCTGATTACCGTTGCCGTAGAACCTACCGATTCCCCGGTTATCGCCCAGGCGCTGGCAGGCGAAGAGCTTAAGCCCGGCCCGCATAAAATTCAGGGTATTGGCGCAGGCTTCATTCCCGGCAACCTGGATTTGAAACTGGTTGATAAAGTGGTAGCGATCACCAACGAGGAGGCGATCTCCACCGCACGCCGTCTGATGGAAGAGGAAGGCATTCTGGCTGGTATCTCTTCCGGCGCCGCCGTTGCCGCTGCGCTGAAGCTGCAGGAGGATGAATCCTTTACCAACAAGAATATTGTGGTTATCCTACCCTCTTCAGGTGAGCGCTATTTAAGCACTGCATTGTTTGCGGATCTGTTCACAGAGAAAGAACTGCAACAGTAATGCCAGCTTGTTAATATCGTGTAAAAAAGCACCTTTTCAGGTGCTTTTTTGTGGCGTACATCAAACTTTTACCCCTCCTGGCATTGATTCACTTCGTTGGGTCTGGTATTTAACCAGCACATTTATTTCGATGCGCGAAATTATTCCGATTGGGATTTCCATAAGCTGAATCGATTTTATGATTTGGTTCAAGTCTTCCTTTAGCGGCATAATGTTTAATGACGTGGTAGACGTTAACGGCCTGAAGGTTTCCACAGCGATTCTCAGCTGCTGGTGCCGAAGCCGGACACGTAATGCCGGCGCTAACGATACAGGCTAAAGTTTGGCCGTTAGGCTAAACTTTAGGTCCACAACACTAAACCTATAAGTTGGGGAAATATAATGTTCCAGCAAGAAGTTACTATTACCGCTCCGAACGGTCTGCACACCCGCCCTGCTGCTCAGTTTGTTAAAGAAGCAAAAGGCTTCACTTCTGAGATCACTGTAACCTCCAACGGCAAAAGCGCCAGCGCCAAAAGCCTGTTCAAACTGCAGACTCTGGGCCTGACCCAGGGTACCGTTGTAACTCTCTCTGCCGAAGGCGAAGATGAGCAAAAAGCAGTTGAGCATCTGGTTAAACTGATGGCTGAACTCGAGTAAGTTCACGGGTTCTTTTTAATATCAGTCACAAGTAAGGTAGGGTTATGATTTCAGGCATTTTAGCATCCCCGGGTATCGCTTTCGGCAAGGCTCTTCTGCTGAAAGAAGATGAAATTGTCATCGACCGGAAGAAAATTTCTGCCGATAAGGTTGATCAGGAAGTTGAACGTTTTCTGAACGGCCGCACCAAGGCCTCCGCCCAGCTGGAGGTCATCAAAACCAAAGCTGGTGAAACTTTCGGTGAAGAAAAAGAAGCCATCTTCGAAGGGCACATCATGCTGCTGGAAGATGAGGAGCTTGAGCAGGAAATCATAGCCCTGATTAAAGATAAGCACATGACTGCCGATGCGGCAGCCAATGAAGTTATCGAAGGTCAGGCTACTGCCCTGGAAGAACTGGACGATGAATACCTGAAAGAGCGTGCTGCTGACGTACGCGACATCGGTAAGCGCCTGCTGCGCAACATTCTCGGCCTGGCCATCATCGATCTTAGCGCAATTCAGGATGAAGTTATCCTGGTTGCCGCAGACCTCACCCCGTCTGAAACCGCACAGTTGAACCTGAACAAGGTGCTGGGCTTTATCACCGACGCGGGCGGCCGTACTTCCCACACCTCCATCATGGCGCGTTCTCTGGAACTGCCGGCCATCGTGGGCACCGGTAGCGTCACAAGCCAGGTGAAAAACGGCGATTATCTGATTCTCGACGCTGTAAATAACCAGGTTCTGGTTAACCCGAGCGACCAGCAGATCGAAGAGCTGCGTAACCTGCAGGCTCAGGTTGCTGAAGAGAAAGCTGAACTGGCTAAGCTGAAAGACCTGCCGGCAATTACGCTGGACGGCCATCAGGTTGAAGTTTGCGCCAATATCGGTACCGTACGCGACGTTGAAGGTGCCGAGCGTAACGGCGCAGAAGGCGTTGGTTTATATCGTACTGAATTCCTGTTCATGGACCGTGATTCGCTGCCAACTGAAGAAGAACAGTTCGCGGCTTATAAAGCGGTTGCCGAAGCATGCGGCTCTCAGGCCGTTATTGTTCGTACCATGGACATCGGCGGCGACAAAGAGCTGCCGTACATGAACTTCCCGAAAGAAGAGAACCCGTTCCTCGGCTGGCGCGCCGTGCGTATCGCCATGGATCGCAAAGAAATTCTGCGCGACCAGGTACGTGCCATCCTGCGCGCCTCTGCTTTCGGTAAACTGCGCATCATGTTCCCGATGATCATCTCTGTTGAAGAAGTGCGTGCACTGAAAAAAGAGATCGAAATCTACAAGCAGGAACTGCGCGACGAAGGTAAAGCATTTGACGAAGCAATCGAGATTGGCGTAATGGTGGAAACCCCTGCCGCTGCGACTATTGCACGTCACTTAGCCAAAGAAGTTGATTTCTTTAGTATCGGTACCAATGATTTAACGCAGTATACTCTGGCAGTTGACCGTGGTAATGATATGATTTCACATCTTTACCAGCCAATGTCCCCGTCTGTGCTGACGCTGATTAAGCAAGTTATTGATGCTTCTCATGCTGAAGGCAAATGGACCGGCATGTGCGGTGAGCTTGCGGGCGATGAACGTGCTACACTTCTGTTGCTGGGTATGGGTCTGGACGAGTTCTCTATGAGCGCCATTTCCATCCCGCGCATTAAGAAGATTATTCGTAACACGAACTTCGAAGATGCGAAGGTATTAGCAGAGCAGGCTCTTGCTCAACCGACAACGGACGAGTTAATGACGCTGGTTAACAAGTTCATTGAAGAAAAAACAATCTGCTAATTCACGAGATGCGCGGCCCAAATTACTGCTTAGGAGAAGATCATGGGTTTGTTCGATAAATTGAAATCTCTGGTTTCTGATGACAAAAAAGACACCGGAACTATTGAGATTGTTGCCCCGCTCTCTGGCGAGATCGTCAACATCGAAGACGTGCCGGATGTAGTGTTTGCGGAAAAAATTGTGGGTGATGGCATTGCTATCAAACCTACTGGCAACAAAATGGTTGCGCCGGTAGATGGTACCATCGGTAAAATTTTTGAAACCAACCATGCGTTTTCAATCGAATCTGATAGCGGCATCGAGCTGTTCGTTCACTTCGGTATTGATACCGTTGAACTGAAAGGCGAAGGCTTCAAACGTATCGCTGAAGAAGGCCAGCGTGTGAAAGTCGGCGACCCGGTTATCGAATTCGATCTGCCGCTGCTGGAAGAGAAAGCCAAGTCTACCCTGACTCCGGTTGTTATCTCTAACATGGACGAGATCAAAGAGCTGATCAAACTGTCCGGTAGCGTAACCGTGGGTGAAACTCCGGTTATCCGCATCAAGAAGTAATTCTTGCCGCAGAAGAATGGCGCCTCTCAGGGCGCCATTTTTTTATCTCGCCGCTTTGAATGGCCGATAGCACTTCTCCCGCGAAAGTATTTTCATCCCCTCAGGGCCGCTTTCCAGAATCCGCTTCTCGCTGTCAGAAACCTGTAAATCACACTGATATCCGCCAACGGCGCCAAATAGCGACCCCACTTCGCAAACATCCTCCAGCGCTTCGCTGCCGGTCGTCTCAAAATGGCCGACGACTCTTCCCTGCTGACGAACCACTAAACGATAGCTCTTCATATCCCCTCCCCTGACGGCGGAAGAATAAGCTCGTCGCAGCCCTGTTCATCGGTCCAGGTCATTACCGCCAGCACCCGCTGCGCGGCGGCATGAGCGGCATCACCCAGCGGTATTCCGCACACCAGGCCGCTCGCCAGCTCGGCGCAAAAAAGATCGCCCGTTCCCTTAAGGTCGGTTTCTACGCGCGGATGTTCGATCACCTCGACCGACTCTGCGCTAACCACCAGCACGTTGATCGTGGCGCTATCCGCTCCCGGCGCGCTGGTAATAACGACCCATTTCAACGAATCAGAGAGCAGGCTGCGGGCGGCGATAATCGCCTCCTGCTGATTATGGCAAGGCAGTCCGCTTAGCGTCTCCAGCTCAAACAGATTAGGCGTGATTCCCTGCGCCAAGGGGAGCAAATGAGTACGATAGGCTTCCGGAATCTCGGCCTTAACATAAATACCGCTATCCACATCGCCAATGACGGGATCAACGAGAATACACAGCTCGGGATGATGCTCGCGAATGCGCTGCAGCCATTGCGCAAGGCGCTTAATCTGCACCGCGCTTCCCATATAGCCGGTCGTGACCGCCCGCAACTCGCGCAGGGCGTCACGCTCCTCCAGCGCCTTTAAATAACCGGCAAACCACTCTTCCGGGATGACGCCGCCATAGTAGGTGTCATAGTGCGGAGTATTGCTGAACAGCACCGTCGGTACCGCGATAACCCGCAGGCCGTGCTGCTTTATCGCCGGTATCGCAATACTGTTTCCTACGCTGCCGTAGACCACCTGCGACTGCACGGCCACGATATCGACCTGTAGTGCCCGACTTTTATCGTTGAAGAGCACCGATTGTATTTCATCCTGCTGGCCCATCCTTTCTCCCCCCGCTGGACAGCGGGTCATACTCTGATTATCATTCGTCCTATGCTAAATTTCATTTTGTCATAGGTCAATAATGATCGTTGGAAAAACTGCCAGTGAGATCTTCGATAATATCCGCCATCTGGTGCAAAGCGGCGTACTCAAACCTGGCGATGTTTTGCCGCCGGTACGCGAACTGGCTGGCAAGCTGTCGGTTAACCGCAATACGGTCGCCGCCGCCTATAAGCGACTGGTGACCTCCGGTCTGGCCATTAGCCAGGGGCGTAACGGTACGGCCATTAAGACGCATAATACGCTTCCCGCCCTTGAAGGTGGCGATCCCTCTTCGCCGCTAAAAGATATCTCCAGCGGCAACCCCGATCCCACGCGCCTGGCGAACGTCAAAAACTACCTCAGCGCTATCGCCGCCGCTCCACGCCTGTACGGCGATGCGGCGGTTGACCCACGGCTGGCCGCGTGGGCCCATGCCTGGATGAGCAAAGATTCAGGCGTGGACGCGGAGATTAACCTCGCCAGCGGCGCTATTGATGCGCTCGAACGTCTGCTGTGCGCCCTGCTGCTGCCGGGCGATAGCGTGGCTATCGAAGATCCCTGCTTTCTCAGCAGCATTAATATGCTGCGCTATGCCGGCTTTACCCCCTCGCCGGTGCCGGTCGACGCTGAAGGCATGCAGCCTGATGCCCTTGAGGAGGCGCTGCGCAACGGCGCCCGGGCGGTGATCATCACCCCGCGAGCGCATAATCCGACGGGCTGTAGCCTTAGCGAGCCCCGCGCCCGGGCGATACGCGATATCCTGGCCCGCTATCCGCAGGTTCTGGTGATTATTGATGACCATTTCGCCCTGCTCTCCTCAACGCCCTGGCACTCTCCGCTGGCCGCCGAAAGCCGGCGCTGGGCGCTGGTACGCTCGCTGTCGAAAACCCTTGGGCCGGACATGCGTCTGGCTATCGTTGCCAGCGATTGCGAAACGTCGGCGGCGCTGCGCCTGAGGCTTAATTCCGGTAGCCAGTGGGTCAGCCATCTGCTGCAGGATCTGGTCATCGCCTGCCTTAACGATGACGCATTTATGGCATCGCTGACGGAGAGTCGTCGCCACTATCGTCGGCAACATGAAAAGCTGATCGCCGCGCTCGCTCGCTGCGGAATAACCTACCTGACGCCAGGAGACGGCCTGAACTTTTGGTTTCCGCTGGAGGAACCAAGCCAGCCGGTAGCGCTTCGCCTGGCGCATGCTGGCTGGCTGGTCCGCGAAGGCGAAACGTTCGGAATTCGCGCCCCTTCACACGGGCTGCGGCTGTCACTTGCTACGCTCAGCGATGAAGAAATTAATAAGCTCGCCAGTGACTTATGTCAGATATTACAACAACAGTGACGGGAGTTAACGCTCTGCAGATCCACTTTATCGTCCATGAAGTCTTTGAAGCGCCGGGAGCTTATCTGCACTGGGCGCAGGCGCGCGGTTACGATACCAGCTGGTCGCGGGTTTATGCCGGGGATGCGCTACCGGAAAATGCTAACGCCTTTGATATGCTGGTAGTGCTGGGCGGCCCGCAATCTCCGCGTACCACCCTAGCCGAATGCCCATATTTTGATACCCACGCCGAGCAGCGTTTGATTGCGCAGGCCATTGCCGCCGGGCGGATCGTGGTGGGGATTTGTCTCGGTTCGCAGCTTATCGGCGAAGCGCTGGGCGCGCCGGTCATGCAAAGTCCGGAAAAAGAGATTGGCCACTTTCCGATAACGCTCACCACCGCCGGCCTGCAGGACGGCAAACTGGCCCATTTTGGCCCGTCGCTGGTCGTGGGCCACTGGCATAACGATATGCCTGGCCTGACGCCGGAAGCGGAGGTGCTGGCCTCCAGCGAAGGCTGCCCGCGGCAAATTGTGAAATATCGCGATCGGGTTTATGGCTTCCAGTGCCATATGGAATTTGACGCTGAGGTCATCGAACTGCTGATCGCCCATTCACAGCAGGAGCTCAGCGCCGCCAGAGGCAGACGCTTCATCCGCAGCGAACAGGAGATGCGCGCCTGGGATTACCGCGAAATGAATCAGAAGCTGTGGACATTCCTTGATAAGCTGACGGAAAAGTAAGCAAAATGCTTTTATTAAAGCCCGATAATTTAAGGATCGCCTGAAATGCACAATCCCAATCCGCAGCTTAAAGCCGCCATTGAAGCCTGCGATCGCGCTATCTCCCAGGAAGATTACGCGACGTTGATGGAGTATTACGCCGCCGACGCCGCGCTGGTGGTCAAACCGGGCATGGTCGTCAAGGGGAAAGAAAATATCCGTAAAGCGTTTATCGCCATTGCCGACTATTTCCAGCACCGGCTGGTGGTAACGCAGGGGAAAATGGAGATTATTGAAGGCGGCGGCAATGCGCTGGTGATCATGGAGACCCGGCTGGATATCCCGACAGCGGAAGCCGGGATAACTCAGGTTACGCGCCGCGCAACCTACGTCTTTCGGCAGCAGGGCGAGCGCTGGCTGTGTACCGTTGATAACTCTTACGGTACGGATCTGCTCGACGCGCCCGAAGTTTAAATTCCCGCGCCCTGGGTAAAGTGCTCTTCGCCAAATACGCCGGTCGAAAGGTAGCGATCGCCGCGATCGCAAACGATCGCTACCACTACCGCGCCAGGATTTTCACGGGCAATGCGTAGCGCGCCCGCCACCGCGCCGCCTGAACTCACGCCGCAGAAAATCCCTTCCTGCACCGCCAGCATCCGCATGGTGTTTTCCGCGTCCTGTTGATGAATATCCAGCACCGCATCCACCAGCTGCGCATTAAAAATCCCCGGCATATATTCGGCAGGCCAGCGGCGAATGCCGGGAATACTGCTGCCCTCTTCCGGCTGCAGCCCCACGATGCTCACCGCTTTAGCCTGTTCGCGCAGAAAGCGGGAAACGCCGGTAATGGTGCCGGTGGTGCCCATGCTGGAGACAAAATGGGTTATCCGCCCTTCTGTCTGCCGCCAGATTTCCGGTCCGGTAGTGGTGTAGTGGGCATAGGGATTATCCGGATTGTTGAACTGGTCCAGCAGCTTGCCTTCACCGCGCTGGGCCATCGCCAGCGCCAGATCGCGAGCCCCTTCCATTCCCTGCTCTTTGGTGACCAGGATCAGCTCCGCCCCATAGGCGCGCATGGCCGCACGTCGCTCCTGGCTCATATTATCTGGCATCAGCAGCTTCATCTGATAGCCTTTAAGCGCGGCGATCATCGCCAGCGCAATGCCGGTATTGCCGCTGGTTGCTTCAATCAATACATCGCCGGGCTTAATTTCGCCGCGCTTTTCCGCTTCGACAATCATCGAAAGCGCGGCGCGATCTTTTACCGAACCGGCCGGGTTATTCCCTTCCAGTTTAACCCAGATTTCGCTGCCGTTATCTGGTCCCAGACGCTGTAGCTTCACCAGAGGCGTGTTGCCGATTGTTTGTTCTAATGTATTCACGGTTTTGCCCAATAAAAAGGCCGGGAAGCGTTTACCCGGCCTGCAAACATCCCCGGATGGCGACGCAAGCGTCTTATCCGGGCTACCCAATCCTGCCGTTGCGAAAACGGCGATAAACATGCGGATTAAGCTATCAGGCCGATTCGGCCAGAGCAAGCTCCTCGCGCGGCTCAATACGCTCACGACCGTTGTACAGGCGGGCATTCTGCAAGCCGACAAACAGGCGTTCCCCGCGATACGGCGCCTCTTCGCCCTGATACACCACGGTGAGCGGTTCGTCATACCACCCGAGAGGCTGCACAACTAATTGGGTGTAGTGGCCTTTCGGGCTCGCTTCCAGCACCTGTACCGGCAACGGTGAATCCAGGCTGGTGCGCCGGCTGATATCCACTTCCCACGGCCGCAGGAACAGATCCACCGGCCCCTGATACGCCGGGGTATAGCCTAACGGCCAGCGATGCGCGCCCACGTGAAACTGTCCGCCGCGAATGGTGCCTTTCAGGCGGTTCACTTCGCCCATAAATTCCAGTACAAAGCGGGTTGCCGGCTCGCGCCATACCCGATCGGGCGCATCCGCCTGTTCAATATTGCCCTGGCTCATCACCACCACGCGATCCGCGACTTCGGTCGCCTCTTCCTGATCGTGGGTAACGAATACGCTGGTAAACTTTAGCTCTTCATGCAGCTGACGCAGCCAGCGTCTCAGTTCTTTACGTACCTGGGCATCCAGCGCGCCGAAGGGCTCATCCAGCAGCAGAATTTGCGGTTCGACCGCCAGCGCGCGCGCTAACGCGACGCGCTGCTTCTGTCCGCCGGAAAGCTGGGCCGGATAGCGATCGGCCAGATGCGCCAGCTGAACCATCTCCAGCAGTTTGGTAACTTTCGCTTTGATCCCGGCGGCATTTGGCCGTTCACGCTTAGGCAGCACCGTCAGGCCGAAGGCAATGTTGTCGAACACCGTCATATGACGAAACAACGCATAGTGCTGAAAAACAAAGCCAACTTTACGGTCGCGAGCGTGCACCCGGCTGACGTCGGTACCGTGAAAACGAATGTGCCCGCTGGACTGATTCTCCAGCCCGGCAATGATGCGCAGCAGCGTGGTTTTCCCGGAGCCTGACGGCCCCAACAGCGCGACCATCTGTCCGGAAGGGATATCCAGTGAGATATCATTCAGCACCTGGGTGCGACCAAAAGACTTCTTAATATTGGCAATCTCAATGCTCATGATTTCCCTCCAGTTGCGCGCGTTTTTCCTGATTGGCCAAACGCCATTGCACCATACTCTTCAAAAACAGGGTCAAAATAGCCATTAACGTCAGCAGAGCCGCGGCGGTAAACGAACCAACGGTATTGTAGTCCTGCTCCAGTAGTTCTATTTGCAGCGGCAGCGACAAGGTTTCGCCGCGGATAGAGCCGGAAACAACCGATACGGCGCCGAATTCGCCGATCGCGCGGGCGTTAGTCAGCACCACGCCATACAGCAGCGCCCAGCGGATGTTTGGCAGCGTCACCCGACGGAACATCTGCCAGCCCGACGCGCCGAGCAGAATCGCCGCTTCATCCTCATTACTGCCCTGGCTCATCATCACCGGCACCAGCTCGCGAACCACAAACGGACAGGTCACAAAAATGGTCGCCAGCACCATACCGGGCCAGGCAAACATAATCTGTAGGTTATGCTCATCCAGCCAGCCGCCAAGCGGGCCATTAGAGCCATAAAACAGCAGATAAACCAGCCCCGCCACCACCGGCGAGACGGCAAACGGAATATCCAGCAACGTCAGCAGCAGCTGGCGGCCGGGAAAGTTAAAACGCGTCACCAGCCATGCCAGCAGCGTGCCAAACACCAGATTCACCGGCACGGTAATTAAGGCGATCATCACCGTCAGCCAGATGGCGTGCAGCATGTCCGGATCGGCCAGGTTATGCAGCACCGGCATCAGACCTTTGCTGAAAGCCTGCACGAAGATATAGACCATCGGTACAATCAGGATAAAGGCGGAAACCAGCATCCCGATACCGATCAAAAACCATTTCCCCCAGTTAATGCGGGGGGCGTCATAACGCTTTAATTGAGCAACGATCGCCATTAATGACCTACCACGCGTCGACCAAAGCGACTTTGCAGGGTGTTGATTGAGAACAGCAGCAGTAACGATGCCGCGAGGATCACCGAAGCAATCGCGCTGGCGGCAGGGTAATCAAACTCCTGCAAACGAATAAAAATCATCAGCGAGGTCACTTCCGTTTTCCACGCGATGTTACCGGCGATAAAAATAACCGCGCCGAACTCTCCCAGGCTGCGGGTAAACGACAGCGCGACGCCGGCCATCAGCGCAGGTGAAAGCTCCGGCAGCACCACTTTGCGAAAGCTCTGCCAGCGCGTCGCGCCCAGGGTTTCCGCCGCCTCTTCATATTCCGGCCCCAGCTCTTCCAGTACCGGCTGCACCGTACGAACCACAAACGGAATACTGGTAAAGGCCATCGCCACGGCGATACCCAGCCAGGTATAGGTCACTTTAATATCAAGCTTCGCCAGCCATTCACCGTAAAAGCCGTTGACGGAGAACAGCGAGGCCAGCGTCAGGCCCGCCACCGCCGTCGGTAGCGCAAACGGCAGATCCATCAGCGCGTCCAGCAACGTGCGCCCCGGAAAGCGGTAGCGCGTGAGGATCCACGCCATCAGCAGGCCAAATACGCCGTTAAAGATCGACGCCACAAAGGCCGACAGCAGGGTGACTTTATAAGCGGCTACCACCTGCGGGTTGCTGATCACATCCCAGTATTGACTCCAGGTCATTTCCGCGAGCTGCATCACCAGCGCGCTCAGCGGCAGCAGCAGAATTAAGCACACGAACAGCAGGCTGGTGCCGAGGCTCAGGGTAAAGCCCGGCAGCACGCGCTTTGAGGCAACAGCAAACATTACTTACGCCCCGCCGCCAGCAGTTTGTCCAGCTCACCGCCGCTGGCAAAGTGGGTTTTCATCACTTCCGGCCAGGAGCCAAACTGGTCCTCCACGCGGAACAGCTCGGTCTGCGGGAATTTATCTTTCAGCGAATCCATCACCTTCGGGTTGTTCACGCGATAGTAATAGTCGGTGATGATCGTCTGCGCCTGCGGGCTGTAGAGCCAGTTCAGATAGGCTTTCGCCGCTTTCTCCGTTCCGTTAGCCTGAACGTTTTTATCTACCCAGGCCACCGGGAATTCGGCCAGGATATTGGTCTTCGGGATAACCACTTCAAATCCCTGATCTTCGTACTGTTTACGGATGTTGTTCACTTCCGATTCGAAGCTGATCAGCACATCGCCCAGACCGCGCTCGGCGAAGGTCGTGGTAGCCCCGCGACCGCCGGTATCAAACACTTCGACGTTTTTCAGGAACTGGGTCATGAACTGCTCGGTTTTCGCTTTATCGCCGCCGTCAGCCTTGTCCGCCGCGCCCCACGCCGCTAAATAAGTGTAACGCGCGTTGCCGGAGGTTTTTGGGTTCGGGAAAATCAGCTTCACGTCGGAACGCACGAGGTCATTCCAGTCGTGGATATTCTTCGGGTTGCCTTTACGCACCAGGAAGCCCATGGTGGAGTAAAACGGCGAGCTGTTATTCGGCAGACGGCTTTGCCAGTCGGCGGGAATCAGTTTGCCTTTGTCGTGCAGAATCTGTACGTCGGTCACCTGATTGTAGGTCACCACGTCGGCCTTAAGCCCCTGCAGAATCGCCAGCGCCTGTTTTGATGACCCGGCATGAGATTGTTTAATCGTCAGCTTATCGCCGCCGTTATCTTTCGCCCACTGCTGTTCAAACTGCGGGTTAAGGGCGGCAAACAGCTCGCGGGAAACATCGTAGGAGCTGTTCAGCAGTTCCGTCGCCTGCGCCTGCGCAACCAGCAGCACAGAAGCAGCCAGCGCCAGATATCCTTTTTTCAGTGATTTAACGGCCATTGCGCACCCTTATCAATATGATGATTTTCTGCTGATCATCATATTTATAACGGCTATGAAAGGAGTAACGGTTTTATATACCGTTTGGCGATTTGGAAGTCGAAAAGAGAATAAGAGAATGGCAAAGCTTATCTGAATCACGCATCCATAACCGGAAAACGGGCGACGCTTGCCGACCGCGCCGAACGGTTCCCTCTCCCTGCGGGGAGAGGGTGAGGAGGAGATCTTACAGCGCCAGCAGCCTATCCAGGGACGGCGCGAAGTAGTATCCGCCGGTCACCGGTTTGGTAAAACGCAGCATCGCGTCGCGCTTACCGTCGGTATCACCGAACATACTCAGCAGCTGCTGTTCAATATTGTGCAGACGCGCGCAGTAGGCGCAAAAGTAGAGGCCGTGAGTACCGCTGGCGGTACCGTAAGGCAGGCTCTGACGCACAATCTTCAACCCTTTCCCTTCTTCTTTTAAATCCACGCGGCTCAGGTGAGAGGTTTCCGGACGAGCATCGCCGTCAATCTCTTCGTTGGCCTCTTTGGTACGGCCGATCATCATCTCCTGATCGGGAACGCTCATGCGGTTAAGCTGCTTGAGGTTGTGCTCCCAGCGTTGCACGAATACGTAGCTGCCGCCCGCATCCACGCCATCCTGAATCACCGCCACTTCACGACGAGTCTCTTCCCCCGCCGGGTTTTCGGTACCGTCAACAAAACCGCTGAGGTCGCGCTCTTCAATCCAGCGGAAGCCGTGAATCTCCTCTTTGACCTCAATCGCGGCGCCAAAAGCGGACATGGCCGCCTGAGCGACGGAGAAGTTCAGCTCATGCTGCGCGGACAGGATATGAATCAGCACATCATATTGGGTCGACGGAGCCAGACCTTTACCGTAGCCCGGGAACGCTTTTAACTCTTCGGCCCCTACGCCGCCGCTCAGATGGCGCCAGACGTGATGACCGAAAGCGACAACTGCTCCCAGCTTAGCTTCCGGATATTTTGTCTGAAAGGTGGCTAACTTATCGGCAAACACTCTGCTGGCTTCGCGCAGTGCGTCCACATCGCCTTTGACATTCGCTTCAATCCAAATCGCCGCACGGCAATGTTCCGGCAAAATGCCGCTCTGAACCTGAGACATCGCTCCTCCTGAAATAGTACAGCCACAACGCTGTGGCTTTTAAGGCGCTATTGTACCCGCTTTTTCAGGACGTCGAATCACTTCAGATCAAATTAGCGACGCCAGATAATTTTGCTCACCTTCCAGTTTTTCAGCGTGTCATCCGAAGGCATTAACTCCTCAGGGCCGCTCCAGTTACCGGTAA
Source organism: Klebsiella sp. CN_Kp100 (assembly GCF_040065315.1). Classification (NCBI taxonomy): domain Bacteria; kingdom Pseudomonadati; phylum Pseudomonadota; class Gammaproteobacteria; order Enterobacterales; family Enterobacteriaceae; genus Klebsiella; species Klebsiella sp. CN_Kp100. Next base: position 152,566 of record NZ_JBEAIJ010000043.1, on the reverse strand, counting down.
AGGCATAGCTAATATGCTGGCTGCCCTCGGCCTTACACTCCACCACCGCACCGTTATCGTTGCTGCCTTTCTGACAGTTGCCAAACGCTTTGCTGTAAATATCGCTAAACGGGGTCCCGATTTTCACGCCGCTGGCGGCTTTGATGTTGCTATCCCGCACGTCGATACGGCTAATAGTCCCGCTCTCGCCGTTAATGGTCAGCGCAACCTTGTCATCTTTTAACGCTTCGAAGTAGCGCACAATATTGCCGTTAGCCGTTTTCATGCCGCTGCGCAGGCGGTAGCTGCTGCCGAGCGCATCGCCGATCGCCTGCTCGTTCAGCGGCGTTGTCGCCGTCAGGTTGCCTACGCCCTGTTCGGTTACTTGCGTAGAGGAACCAAACCAGTTCCACGGATAAGCCGACGACCAGTTAACCGAGCTCATCGTCGAGCAGCCGGTTAACGCCAGCGGTAATGCGCAGAGAAGTAAACGTCGCGATTTCATGACTCAGTCCTTTCTGATTAATTCAACGCAAGTTGGAGTGCGCGATCGGCAAAAAGTGCCGTTAAACCTGCTCTTCGCGAAAACAGGCTTTCAACCGACGGTTGCTTAACAGCCACCAGAGCGCATAAAGATCCGCCGCCAGCAGGGAGATGGTCACCGCCGAGGGCGATTCTCCGCTCAGCCACAGCAGCGGCTGCCAGACCAGCAGCAGGCTCTGAGAAAGCACCAGAAGCCAGCGCATCATCGGCCAGAGGCGAGGAAAACGCTGACGATGACCGCTGATGAGAAATGCCAGTACCGCCGGGATGCCGGGCAGCAATCCCAGCCAAAAATTATCGTGATCCGGATAAAACAGATTCAGCAGCGCGTCACCCTGCTGCCGCGACGCGCCGGCCATCAGAAACAGCACCCACGTCCGCGCCTGAAGCAGCAGCACGCACCAAAAAAGGAACGGCAAGCGCAGGCGGCCGTGGGTATCAAAATCGGCGGGGATAAACTCAGTATTCTTCATCTTCAATTAAGCGTTTGCCGAGGCAAAGCACGTCCGAATGCTCATAGCCAAGGCGTTCGTACATCCCCTGAACCACATCATTATCTTCGCGGATCATAATGTTTATTTTCGGGCAGCCGCGGGCAATCAGCTTTTTCTCCAGCCGATTAAGCAGCGCGTTAGCAATACCGCGACCGCGATATTCCGGATGCACGCCGAGATAATAAGCAGAGCCGCGGTGACCGTCGTAACCGCCCATCACCGTACCAACCACTTCACCGTTAACTTCGGCCACCAGAAACAGGCTGGCGTCGTGGTTCAGCTTACGCTCAATATCCATTTCCGGATCGTTCCATGGCCGCAGGAGATCGCAGCGCTCCCACAGGGTAATAACCTCTTCGAAATCTTGTTGGCGAAAAACGCGTATCTCCATGGTATTGCCCACCATTAACGGTTAAAAACAGAGATTATGGCGCGATTGTGCCCGCTAGCCAATATCAGGCGCAATGAGCCGCAAAAAATGGCATAATATGACTTTGTCATGTATTGAAATGAAAAGTAAAACAATTCTTATTTTGAATGGTCGTATCAAAAAACACGATACGATATAACATTAGTCACCACTTGTTTGCAATTCAGGCCGAATGAGCACTTTTAAACCATTAAAAATACTTGCTTCGCGCCGCCAGGTGCTGAAAGCCGGGCTGGCAGCAATGACGCTTTCAGGGATCGCCTCTCAGGCCAGCGCGAAAGAACAACAGCCATTGAAAACATCCAATGGGCACAGCAAACCCGTAGCGAAGAAAAAAGGCGCCAGGCGCGTCGTGATGCTCGACCCGGGCCATGGCGGTATTGATACCGGCGCTATCGGCCATAACGGTTCAAAAGAGAAGCACGTCGTGCTGGCTATCGCCAAAAACGTGCGCAGCATCCTGCGCAACAACGGTATCGATGCGCGTCTTACGCGCAGCGGCGATACCTTTATTCCACTCTATGACCGCGTGGAGATCGCCCATAAGCACGGCGCCGATCTCTTTATGTCGATTCACGCCGATGGCTTCACCAACCCGAGCGCCGCCGGCGCCTCCGTTTTCGCCCTCTCCAACCGCGGCGCCAGTAGCGCCATGGCGAAGTATCTCTCGGATCGCGAAAACCGGGCGGATGAAGTGGCCGGCAAGAAAACGACCGATAAAGACCATCTGTTGCAGCAAGTGCTGTTCGATCTGGTGCAAACGGACACCATCAAGAACAGCCTGACGCTCGGCTCACATATCCTGAAAAAGATTAAGCCGGTGCATAAGCTGCACAGCCGCAATACCGAACAGGCTGCGTTCGTCGTACTGAAGTCGCCATCAATTCCGTCGGTGCTGGTGGAGACGTCGTTTATTACCAACCCGAACGAAGAAAAACTGCTGGGCACCACCGCGTTCCGGCAGAAAATCGCCACGGCAATAGCCAACGGCATTATCAGCTATTTCCACTGGTTCGATAACCAGAAAGCCCACTCGAAGAGACGTTAATGAAACCCGACGCGTACCAGGTAAAAGCTTTCCTTCTTCAGCTCCAGGATGATATCTGCCAAAAGCTTAGCGCCGTTGACGGTAGCGAATTTATCGAGGATAGCTGGCAGCGGGAAGGCGGCGGCGGCGGACGCAGCCGGGTGCTGCGCAATGGCGGTATCTTTGAGCAGGCTGGCGTGAATTTTTCCCACGTGCACGGTGATGCAATGCCGGCTTCCGCAACCGCGCATCGTCCTGAACTGGCAGGCCGCAGCTTCGAAGCGATGGGCGTCTCGCTGGTCGTACACCCACGCAGCCCGTACATCCCTACCAGCCACGCCAACGTGCGCTTTTTTATCGCGGAAAAAGCGGGTGCCGATCCGGTATGGTGGTTCGGCGGCGGCTTTGATTTAACCCCCTACTACGGTTTTGAAGAAGATGCCGTTCACTGGCATCGTACCGCCCGCGATCTTTGCCAGCCCTTCGGTGAAGAGGTTTATCCGCGCTATAAAAAGTGGTGTGACGACTACTTTTTCCTCAAGCATCGTAACGAGCAGCGCGGCATCGGCGGTCTGTTTTTCGATGATTTGAATACCCCGAACTTTGACCATTGTTTCGACTTTATGCAGGCGGTGGGCAACGGCTTCACCGAGGCGTATCTGCCGATTGTCGAGCGGCGTAAAGAGAGAGTCTGGGGCGAGCGCGAGCGCGATTTCCAGCTCTACCGTCGCGGGCGCTACGTGGAGTTCAACCTGGTGTGGGATCGCGGTACCCTGTTTGGTCTGCAAACCGGCGGCCGTACCGAGTCCATTCTGATGTCGATGCCGCCGCTGGTGCGCTGGGAATACGACTACCGGCCGGAAGCGGGCAGCCCGGAGGCCGCGCTAAGCGAGTTTATTCAGGTACGTGATTGGGTTTAAAGTTGCCAGATGGTGCGATCCGTAGGCCAGATACGGCGCTGTTTTGCCTGATGGCGCTACGCTTATCAGGCCTACGATGACGGCACGATTCGCCAGCCGGTAAATAACGCGTAATCAAACCCACTGCCGCATCCGCTGATGCAGCGTCAACGACGGTTTCTCGGCGAACAGTTGTTGATAATCGGTGGCGAACTGGCCCAGATGCCAAAAGCCCCACTGCATCGCGGCATCTTTCACCGTTGCGCTCTGCGACCACGGGCTAATCAGCTCCCGGCGCACCGCGTTCAAACGAATGCGCTTCAGCCAGGCGTTCGGCCCGATCCCCAGAATCGCGTGAAAGGCATTTTGCAGCGTGCGGCGGCTAACGTGCAGCTGCTGACACAGATCGAGAACCGTCAGCGGCTCCGACATATTCTCCAGCACGTACTCCCGCGCCCGGGAAAGCAGCCGCCGGTAGCTCTGATGGCTGATGCTCTCGGCGGTGACCATCGGCTGCGCCTCCTCCAGCATCGCCCCCATCGCCAGCAGGAGATTATCGCCCAATACCTTGCGCACAGCGGGCTGATGAAGGTTTTCCGGATTCTCGCTAAACGTCGCCAGCGCCTGCTGCACAAAGCCCCATAGCGCTGCCTTGTGCTCCTCTTTGACCTTCAGCGCCGACTGGTTACGCAGCATATGCAGCACCCGCTCCGGGTGATGCAGGAAGCTGGCCTGACGGGAAATGACATCCTCTGAGATAACCACTCCCAGAATGGTGTAATCATCCGGCGTGCTGAGTTCGAACTCGGTGCCGCCGGGTCGGGTGGCGATCTCGGCGCTGCCGAGACACTGCGATCCTATAAACCCCTGCTCGCCGCGGGTTGTCGGGATGCCGAACCAAAAAGAGTTCGGCCATACCAGGCAGGACTGACGCAGCGCCAGACCGGTATACTCGCGAAAAACCTGGATATCATCGAGCAGGATTTCGGTAAATTCACCGTGAAATTTCCCCGGATGCAGCTGATCGTAAATCTGCTGCCAGGCGGTAATCGTCAGGGCATGTTCATAGACATCGGTGGTCCGCCGCTGGTGGACGTTATCCACCTCGACCATCGGCGTCAATTTAACGTCTTCGGGTAATGCTTCATGATAAAGATGGTGCAGGCTGGCCGGTGTTTTCTTTTTCATGATCTTATCAACCGGGAGCGCTCTCGCGTTCCCGGCACCTCCGACTGGTTAATTTTTTAGACGATAGCGACTACTGCGTTTACGCAACGATCCGGTAGAAAACAGCTGTTCCAGCGCCTTTCTGGCTTCGTCAAGCGACCAGCCAAAATGGGCGGCCACCTCCCCTGCCGTCATTCCCTGACGCGTCGATGCCAGTAGCGCCAGTAAAGGCTCAGAGGACTCCGCTATCACCGGTGGCTGCGGGGCTTCCGGCTGCGGCTGAAAGCCGCCGATCAGCCGCTGGGTGTCCTCTTCCGGGCGTCCTATCTCCCGACGGCTAACAACGCGCCCCGTACGCTGCGCCGCAGCGCTTCCGGCATCCAGTGCCGCCCGGCACGCCGCCAGGTCGCCTTCCACCACGAGGGTTAACCTGCCGGGGTCGAGAACCTCATGGCTGAGCAGCCGCACGTTGGCCGCCTTCAGCATCGCATCCGCCGCATCAACGGCGGCGACCATGCCGTCAACTTCCAGTAATCCCAGGGCGTTGATCATCGCTTCCCCCTTACGCGCGCTGGATTGGATGACGGGCAATATCCAGAACGGCATCGGTAAAGGCATTGCAGGCGGCCTTACAGGCGGCCTGGCTCCCCGTCAAGAAGGCGGCCGAATAGTTGGTTTCCGACGGCGGCGGCACGTAGGTCACCAGCTGCACGTCGGCCGATTTCATCGCCGCGTCAATGCCGAAAGTGGCCTCCAGCGGCGGCGCCACCAGATAGGCGATCGGATCGCCCAGCGCGATGCCTGAAGAAGACGAGAGATAAGAGCCGGTACGCGACACCACGTGCGCCAGGAACGCCGTATCTTCGGCATCGTTGGCCCACTGAAACGCCGCTCCGCTTTCGATATGCGCCATCATCGCGTCCAGGCCAGCGCGAACTTCCGCCGGGTTCGGGCCGCCCAGCATAATCAGCACTTCCCCTGCGGTTGGCGACGGGCCGTGAGCTGCGCCAGCGTAGAGGGAGCGACCGTAAACCACTTCAACCATCGCCTGTTTTGTCGCTTCGTCAGCGGCAATATAGGTCACATCATCCGAATCCGCCGTGATAAGTCCGAGGCTACGTATATGCGGCGGTAATTTAAGCTCGCGGGCAAAGCCGTCATTTACCGAAGCAATCACGCGCATGGCCGTCACCGAAGGGCGAATTAAATCTAATGCAGGCATGATGCCTCCTTAACGAGTCATATTGATGCCGGAAGCTTTCTGCTCCAGCATGCGTTTGGCCAAATCGACGATCACCGCTGCAGCTTCTACCGGCGGCGTGCCGCCCTGGTGAATATTGGAAATACAGGTCCGGTCCGCTTCGACGGTGGTTGCCACGCGCGGCGAATACACGGCGTAACAGGAGAGGCTCTCGGACTGCCCCAGCCCGGGACGCTCGCCTACCAGCAGGATGACCACCTTCGCGCCGAGGATTTCGCCAATCTGATCTTCAATTTTGACCCGTCCGTAGCGGACGAAGAACGGCGTACCGACCTTCAGCCCGGCCTGCTTCAGCCCCGACAGCAGCGGCGGCAGGATCTCTTCATAGTTGACGGTAATCGCGTCCGTAGAGAGGCCATCGGATACCACCACCTGAACGTCAGGATTCGCCACGCACTGCGCCTTCAGCGCGTCAATCGCTTCCGGACTCAGGCGACGGCCCATATCCGGGCGCGTAAGGTAGAGGTTCTTGTCGCTAATCTCGGAACGCACCTCGAGCAATCCCTGGTTTTTCACCCACTCTTCCGGAACCTCTTTCAGCACCGTATCCTTAGAGCGCGAATGGTCGGCGAGGAAGCGCAGCAGCGCGAGGGTGCGCGGACGCGGGCCGGCGCGGCCGGTGCAAACGCGCGCCGCCGTGCTGCGTTTCAGTTCGGCCAGCACTTCCGCGCGATGCGGCTGCTGCACGCCAATCCAGCCTTTAGCCTCTGGCGATCCTAAATCCAGCGCGCAGCTCTCCGCCGCGACCTCACACTGGCTCGCGCACTTCGTCGCCGCAGCCTGAGGCGCCGCTGCGGCCGTCTGCGGTTGTCCCATTGACGCCATCACGCTACGTACAATTTCTTCAATCTGCTTTTGATCCATCATGTGTCATCCCCGCGTCATCAAAAGAACAGTGACGGATCGCCCGCCCGTTGGGTCAGACGACCGTTTGCCATAATGCCCATGGTTTCCAGCCAGCGTTCGAACTCCGGAGACGGCCGTAGATTCAGCAGCTGACGGACGGTGGCGGTATCGTGAAACGCGGTGGTCTGATAGTTGAGCATGATGTCGTCGCCGAGCGGCATGCCCATGATGTAGTTGCAACCGGCGGTGGCGAGCAGAATCATCAGGTTCTCATTGAGATTCTGATCGGCGTCAGCATGGTTGGTGTAGCAGCAGTCGCAGCCCATCGAGATGCCGCTCAGCTTGCCCATAAAGTGATCTTCGAGACCGGCGCGAATAATCTGCCGGTCGTTATAGAGGTACTCCGGCCCGATAAAGCCCACCACCGTATTGACGAGGAACGGATCGTAGTGCCGCGCCAGGCCATAGTTGCGCGCCTCCATCGTCACCTGATCGGCGCCGAAGTTCGCGCCAGCCGACAGCGCCGAGCCCTGCCCAGTTTCAAAGTAGAGGCAGTTTTCTCCGGCGATACGGTTGAACTCGGCGCCGACCGCCCGCGCTTCATCGAGCATCGCCAGCTCCACGCCGAACTCTTTTAACCCCTTTTCGCTGCCGCAGATGCTCTGGAAAATAAGCCCTCCCGGCGCGCCGCGGCGGATCGCTTCAATCTGGGTAGTAACGTGCGCCAGCACGCAGCCCTGAGTCGGGATATTAAACTTGTCGATAACGCCGTAGACGGTATCGAGGACGCGGGTCAGGTTCTCCACGTCATCGGTCACCGGGTTAACGCCGATCACCGCATCGCCCGCGCCGAACGAGAGCCCTTCGTAGATTTGCGCCGCAATGCTCTGCACGTCATCGCGGGTATCGTTCGGCTGCAGGCGACAGCTAAAGGTGCCCGGCAGGCCGATGGTGGTGTTGGCTTTTTTAATCACCGGCATTTTCTTTGCGCCGTAAATCAGGTCGGCGTTGGAACAGACCTTCGCCACCGCCGCCACCACTTCTGAGGTCAGCCCTTTGCGCACAAACGCAATATCGTCGCTGGTGACTTCATCGTTGAGCACGTATTCGCGCAGGTCGCTGATGGTCCAGTTTTTAATCCGCTGATAAGCGGTTTCGTTGACATCGTCCTGAATCAGGCGCGTCACGCAGTCCTCTTCATAAGGAATCACCGGGCTATTACGAATATCGGCGACCGTCATATCGGAGAGCACCTGCTTCGCCGCTACGCGCTGCTGCGAACTTTCTGCCGCCACGCCCGCCAGCACATCCCCCGAACGCAGTTCGTTGGCTTTAGCCAGCACCTCTTTTACATCCTTAAACTGATAAACATTGCCGAACAATGTGGTCTTTAATTTCATAAGTCGTTCCCTCAGGAAGGAAATGCGAGTGATTTCACCGTCACCGGCACAACCGATCCGCCAAAAAGAGGCGTACCAATGTCGATATAGTCCCCCGCCCGTACGCTCACCTCATCGATGACCGCCAGCGGGAGTTGTTGCAGCTGCGGGCGCAGCAGCATGCCCAGCGCTTTGCCAAAGTCCTGCTCGGCCACCACCAGCAGGGGATGCGGATTGGGAAAGCGCGCGACAAAAGCCAGTAGCGCGTCAATCACCACCAGTAGGGCGGCGTAGCGCACCGGCAACGAAGCAGGAAGCGCCAGCACGTAAGCATCCGATCCCGGATCCAGATCGAGCTGCAGCAGCGCCTGCTGCCAGGCGCTCAGCAGATCGGATTCATCAAGCGGGATCGCCACCGGCAGATTGCGCAGCGGGAGCTGAACCCCTTCCAGCCAGATGGTGCTGCCGGAAAGGGAGAGCGTATGCGCGCCGGCGCCAATCACCGTGGCGCGCACGGTTTGCGCCGGAAACTGCACGTTCATCTCCCGCAGCCGCGGATGCTCGTGCAGCGCCGTGGCCAGCAGCGGTCCGATATCCGCAAAACAGAACGGGTCGGCAGGCTGGTTGCGGTAGCACTCGCCCACTCCGCCGGAAAGGGTAATCACCTCGGGTACCGCGCCTGCGGGCAGCAGGCCGGTTTGCATCAGCCGTTGCGCCAGCGGAGAGAGCGTGCCGTCGATAACTTCGACGATCAGATCCGCCATCCGACGCGCTACCTGCGCTAACTGCGAAGCACTCAACGCGCGCGCATCGGCGCCTGCGCCAAAAACCTCATCGACGATCATTTGCCCCGGCTGATGGGCATAAACCACGCGTCCCTGGCCGTCGGTCTCCAGCAAGCGTCCGCCAACGTTCAGGCAGGCGGTGGCGCTGACTTTTCCCGCTTCAAATAGCGCGTAATTTGAGGTACCGCCGCCGATATCAATGTTCAGCACCCGGCACATCCGCTGTTCAGAAAGGGTTTGCGCCCCGGCGCCGTGACCGGCAATCACCGATTCCAGATGCGGCCCGGCGCTGGCCACCACAAAGTCACCCAGCGACTGCGAGAGCGCCATCACCGCCGCCCTTGCGTTGCGGGTTTTCGCGCTTTCGCCTGTGATAATGATCGCCCCGGAGTCCACCGATTCTGGGGCAACCTCTGCGGCCTGATACTGCGCCAGAATCAGCGCCTTGAGTTCGTCCTCCTTCAGACCGCCCTGTTTATCAACCGGGGTAAAGAAGACCGGGCTTTGCCAGCTAATTTCGCGTTTGATGAATTCGTAGCGCGGCACCTGCGACACCGCCGCACGGTTAACCAGCTCAAGGCGGGAGAAGATCACCTGAGTGGTGGTGGTGCCGATATCGATGCCGACGCTCAGCAGCTGGCGAGTTTTCACGATTGCGCCTCCGCTTCGGTGGTCGCCGCCGCCGGTGCGTTTTCATCTTTCGGCACCAGCAGCATCGCCACGCCAATGGCGGTAACGCCGCCGATCAGCTTGCCGACGATCATCGGGAAGATCATGGCGTTCATGTTGGCGGCGGCGAAGCCTAAATGGTCGCCCAGCGCGAAAGCGGCGGAGACGGAGAACGCGCAGTTAATGACTTTGCCGCGAGTATCCATCTGTTTCATCATGCCGAACATCGGGATGTTGTTGGCCAGCGTCGCCACCATGCCTCCGGCGGCCATGTTATTGATTTTCAGCAGATTACCGACACGCATCAGCGGCTTTTCAAACCAGCGGGTCAGCAGCAGCACCATCGGATAAGCGCCGAGCAGCACGCAGGATATCGAGCCAATGACTTCAATGGCGCGCATCACCTCGCCGGGCTGGTCGCCGGGAGCCATAAAGATCGGATCAAGCCCCGGGATCAGATCCCAGCCCAGCAGGAACTTGATGACCGCTGCCGCCAGGCCGATGGTGATCAGCGCCACCAGAAATTTGGCGAAGATCTGGAAGCCGTTGATCATTTTTTCCGGAATAAACTTCAGCCCCAGTGCGACCAGCACCGCGACGATAAGCACTGGGATCATATTCATCAGGATCAGCGCGAAGGTAAACTCTACCGGCTGACCGTTAATCTCCACGCCGGAGTACATGGCCACCAGGCCGCCGGCGATACAGCCAATCGGAATCGTAACGATCCCGGCCAGCACGCCCAGCGCCAGGTAGCGGCGGTCAGAGGGTTCGATGATGCCGAGCGCGACCGGAATGGAGAACACCAGCGTCGGCCCCATCATCGCCCCGAGGATCAGGCCGGAATAGAGCCACGCCGCCACGTCGCCGCCCGCCAGCTCTTTGGCGAGGAAGAAACCGCCCATATCGCAGGCCAGTAGCGTGCCGGCAAACATCGACGGGTTCGCGCCGAGCATTTCATACAGCGGAATAATCACCGGCCCGAGCAGGTGCGCCAGTACCGGCGCCAGCGCGGTCATCCCGACCATCGCCAGGCCCAGCGCCCCCATCGCCATAAACCCCTCTTCGAACTGGCCGCCGGAGCCCTCAATGCTTTTACCAAACTTGCCGAGAAAGCGCGCCGAGCCGCCAAACTGCGACAGGATCCTGTCCACGGCGGCAATCAGCATAAAGAACATCATGATGTACATGATGATTTCGTTAATTCCCATAGCCCTTACTCCCTGTCATTCGTTATGTGTAAAGACGTCCCATGGGCATACAACCAACGCCAGGACGGTAGCCCGGACAGACGCGCAGCGTCGCCTCCGGGATAATCAGCCGGGGTTAACGCCGCATCAGTGCGCCGCCGCGTATAGATCGATAATCTGCTCCCGGCTGGCGGTGCGTGGATTAGTGCGCAGACAAATGTCCTCCTGCGCCGCCTGCGCCCATGCGCTGAAATGTTCGGCCATCGCGCCGGCATCCGAGAGTCGTTTGCTCAGACCCACTTCAGCAATCAGCTCGCGTACGGCGGCGATAGCCTCACGATCGTCGGTTTTCTTGCCGGTTAACGCCCGACCGATTTGGCTGAAACGCTCGCGGCGCACCATACGGTTAAACGCCATCACCGTCGGCAGCAGCATGGCGTTGGCCTGGCCGTGCGGAATATGCAGCGCTGCGCCAGGCTGATGCGCCATCGCATGACATAAGCCCAGACCCGCGCTGGAAAAGGCCATCCCCGCCATACAGGAAGCCAGCAGCATACTTTCGCGCGCGGCAAGATCCTGGCCGTAGCCAACGGCCTTCGGCAGCGACCGGCCGATCATCGCTATCGCGCCAATCGCCAGGCTGTCGGTGAAGGGCGTCGCGTTGAGCGCGCTGTATGCCTCAACGGCGTGGGTCAGCGCGTCAATCCCGGTCATTGCCGTCACCTGTGGCGGAACGCCTTCGGTCAGGGCGGCGTCGAGAATCGCCACGTCCGGCATGAGCGAGGCATGGGCCAGCACTTGCTTACGCCCGCTGACTGCATCGATAATCACCGTCACGTTGGTGGTTTCCGAGCCGGTTCCGGCGGTGGTCGGCACCGCAATCAGCGGCAGACGCGGGCGCAGTACGCTGCTTTCCGTCATCGCGCTTAACGTCTGCTCCGGGTTGGTGACTAACAGCGCGACCGCTTTCGCCGCGTCCAGCACCGAACCGCCGCCAAAGGCCACCACGCCGTCGCACTTCGACTCGCGCAGCTGCGCCACCGCCGCGCAGACGTCGGTAATGCACGGTTCTCCCGGCGGACAGGGCCAGACGGTCATCGTCACCCCTTTCATTGCCAGGCTGCGAGCAAGCCCGGCGGTCATTCCCGCCTGATGCAGGAAACTATCGACCATCACCAGCAGATGGCTTAGGCCCCTCGCTTGCGCCTCCTGTCCGCAGGCGCTCAGCGCGCCGAGGCCGCACAGCGTTACCGGCGGCACGCTGAAGGTTTTCACCCGCTGCAGATTCAGGGTATCGAACGCCTGAAAGAGCGCCGTCTGCAGTTCAGCTTGCATAGATTCCCTCCGCTTTCTCTCTCCCGCTGCTGGCTATCGCCAGCGGGGTCATAAACAGGCTGTGCTGCGGTAAATGCACCCGTAATTCCGGGAAGCGTTTGCGAAACAACGCGTCCACGCCCGGCTGCATACAGGAGCCGCCCGCCAGCCATAAATCGGCAATGCCATGTCCTTCAATATGGTGAGCAACGATCTCCGCCATTTTTTCGTACACCGGCTTCACCACCGGCCAGATCTTCTGCGCGTTGCTGCGCTTGTACTGCTCCGCCTCTTCCAGCGGGATGCGACGATTTCCGGCGAGGGTCAGAGAGATATGGTGGCCACCGGTCGCTTCATCGGCGGAGTAGGTCACCAGACCCTGCTTAACGATGGCGATGCCGGTGGTACCGCCGCCAATATCCACCACGCCGGCGTTATCAAGCTGCAGCAGATCCGCCACCGCGGTCGGTTCATCCAGCACGTGGCTAACTTCCAGGCCGGCAGATTCGAGTACGTTGATCGAAATACGCGGGTCGGTACCCGGCGGAAAAGAGGTCGCCGCATGGGTGAAGCGGCAGCCGAGCTGCTGTTCAAGAACGTCGAGATGGCGGCGCACGAGGGTAACGGCGCCGAAGAAATCCCAGACGATGCCGTCGCGCACGACGTCAGCCCAGTCCAGGCACACTGCAACCGGCTGGCCATCGCCATCGACCACCATCGACACGACATCGCAGGTGCCTAAATCCACGCCCAGCCACAGCGGCGAACCGCTGTTCGCAGGCGTCTGGTTACACAGGGCCGCGGCTTTTTGTAGCCTGGGAGTGAGCCAACGTTGTTCGTCGTGCGCCATCTCTTTCACTCCTTATACGATGCGGAACGCATCCACCAGCACGCAGCGACGCAGACGGACAAAGGTACGTGCGCTGGTCACCCCCTCCCCGGTCGGCGTGGTGATGGTCATGGTGGTCCAGCCCTCTCCCCCCAGTCCGAGCCCAGCAATGCACGGCCCGTTTTTGACGAAAATGCTGGTATCAATGGCATTGGCCATCTGATTCATGTTGTCGATATTGCGCGAGTGCATCGCCGCCGTATGGTGGCAGCCGCCTTCCAGCTGCACCGCCAGCGCAATAGCGTCATCGACGCTGGCCACCCGTACGACAGGGAGTACCGGCATCATCAGTTCAGTCACGGCAAACGGATGGCTGGCCGGCGTTTCAACAAACAGCAGGCGCGTCTGCGGCGGAACGCTCAGGCCGATGGCGGCGGCAATCTTGCTCGCGTCACGTCCCACCCAGTCACGGCTGACCGTACCTTTGCCGCGCTCATCGATATTCTTCAGCAGCACCGGCTGAAGCTGCTCGGCCTGGGCCGCGCTGAGCTTCACCGCCTGCTGGCCTTCCATCAGGCGCATCAGCTCGTCGGCGACGCTATCGACGACAATCAGCACCTTTTCGTCAGCGCAGATAATGTTGTTATCAAACGAGGCGCCTTTGACGATGGACTGCGCGGCGCGCGCCAGATCGGCCGTTTCGTCGACCACTACCGGCGGGTTACCGGCCCCGGCGGCAATCAGACGTTTATTGGTATGCTTGCGTGCGGACTCCACCACCGCTTCGCCGCCGGTGACCACCAGCAGACCAATGCCGGGGTACTTAAACAGCCGCTGGGCCGTTTCGATATCCGGGTTCGCCACGGTGACCAGCAGATTGGCCGGACCGCCCGCGGCAATTACCGCCTGGTTGAGCAGCATAATCGCCCGCTGAGAGACTCTTTTCGCCGCCGGATGCGGGGCGAACACCACGCTGTTGCCCGCGGCAATCAGGCTGATAGCGTTATTAATCACCGTTGCCGCCGGGTTGGTGGAGGGCGTGACCGAGGCCACCACGCCCCACGGCGCGTTTTCAATCAACGTCAGGCCGTTATCGCCGGTCAGCACCTGCGGGGAGAGACATTCGACGCCCGGCGTGCCGCGCGCCTGGGCCACGTTTTTGGCAAATTTATCTTCAACGCGTCCCATGCCGGTTTCGCTGACGGCAAGCTCCGCTAATTCTCTGGCATGTTTTTCGCCTGCCTCACGAATGGCGTGAATCGCCAGCTGGCGCATCGCCACGCTTTTCAGCCCCTGCTGAGCCACCTTTGCCGCCGCGACGGCGTCATCAAGGGAGGCAAAGACGCCCATCTCATGAACGGCGCTGTCCGGCTGGCTGCTGTCCTTCATTTTCAGCAGTACGGCTTTCACCACCTGTTCAATATCCTGTTGGTTCATGATGTTCAGTCCTATTTATGGAAAATCACCTGGCCGCCGGCCACCGCTTCATCGACGATACCGATGACGCACAAATCCACAGGAGACGCGTCGCTGCGGTGTGCCTGTCGCGCCGAGCTGCCGCTGACCAGCAGCACCCATTCGCCGGGCCCTGCGCCGATGCTGTCGATGGCGACGGCGCACTGTCCGTCGGGCTTGCCCGCAGCATCAATCATCTCCACCATCAGCAGCTTGTCGTGCGCCAGCCCCTGATGGCGGACGGTGCAGACAATTTGTCCCGTGACGACTGCCAGTTTCATACCCGCCTCCCTGGATTGCGTGGTGAGTCATGGGCCGGATAAGCGCAGCGCCATCAGGCAATGGCGCGCGTTAATGCCGAAGGACAACCCCGGCGCGCCTTATCCGGCTAACCATCAGATGTTGCTGTCGCCTTTGAAACTGATGGGGAACACCTCCTCCAGATCGCCGTGCGGACGCGGAATCACGTGCACCGAGACCAGCTCGCCGATACGCTGCGCCGCAGCGGCGCCGGCATCGGTAGCGGCCTTGCACGCCGCCACGTCGCCGCGCACCATCGCGGTGACCAGTCCGCCGCCAATCTGCTTCACGCCAACCAGCTTCACGCGCGCGGCTTTTACCATCGCATCAGAGGCCTCAATCAGCGCAACCAGGCCCCGGGTTTCAATCATTCCTAATGCTTCCATTGTGTTTTCCTCTTGCGTAAGGGGGTCCAGAACGGGACCGTTCATTCAACCTGCATGGGTAAGCGGCAATCGCTGCTTACGTCACTCCGGCGCGGCACGGCTGCCACTAACGCCAGTTCGATAATTTCCTGCACGCTACAGCCTCGGGAGAGGTCATGGAGCGGTGCGGCCAGCCCCTGAATCAGCGGCCCGATCGCACGATAGCCGCCCAGACGCTGGGCGATTTTGTAGCCGATGTTGCCCGCCTCCAGCGATGGAAAAACCATCACATTGGCCCGTCCCTGCAGCGGACTGTCGGGCGCTTTTTGCGCGGCGACCTCCGGCACGAAGGCGGCGTCAAACTGCAGTTCGCCATCCACCATCAGCTGCGGAGCGCGCTGACGCACGATCTCTGTGGCCTGCTGTACGTTGGCGACGTTGGGGTGGCGGGCGCTGCCGTTGCTGGAAAACGACAGCATCGCCACCCGCGGCTCCTCGCCGGTAATCGCCTGCCATGTCTCAGCGCTGGCGATAGCGATATCCGCCAGTTGCGCCGCCGTCGGCTGCGGCACCACGCTGCAGTCGGCAAATCCCAGCGCCGGTCCGACGTACTGCGGCAGCATCAGAAAGATCGACGACAGCGTTTTGCAGCCAGGCTGAAGGCCAATAATGCGCAATCCGGCGCGCAGTACGTTCGCCGTCGAGGAGAGATTGCCGGCAATACACACGTCGGCCTTTCCGGCGCTGACCATGGCGGCGGCGAACATCAGCGGGTCGTTGAGTTTTTCCTCCGCGTCCGGCGGCGTTTTTTCCCCGGCCCGATCCAGCCAGCGCCGGGCAAAGGCGGCGCGCATTTGCCGGTTGCTGTACGGATCGACAATCTGCATTCCGTCCATCGGCAACCGGTGGCTGAGGGCGAACTGGCGCAGAGCAAAAGGGCTGGCGATCAAAATCGGCTTTGCCAGCCCCTGCTGCTGCAGGTAGTGCGCCGCTTTAAGAACGCGAATGTCCAGGGCATCCGGAAACACCACCCGGGCGGGCGAACGCAAAGCCAGTTGACGAGCGCGTTGAATAATCATTGCTCCCCTCCCAGGCGTTGTTGGATCTGGCTGACGGTTAGCGGATGGTTTGCCACGCATAAAATCATCATCACGTAGACGGTGCTGGAGAGGCGGTTGAGCGCCTGCAGAATGTCCGGACGTAAGACCTCAAAGCTGCGGGTAATAAAGACCTGGGCGGCGATCGTTTCCGTCTCCCGAACCCGGGTGCGCAGCAGATTGAGCAAGGCGGCATCGCGGCCGTGAGAGGCTTCAGGCACCAGATGATCGTGGCCGAGATAGCGCAGCGGCTGGTGGGAAAGGCGATGCAGCTCATCCTCATTCAGGCCGACGATGGACTGCGCCGCCAGCGGTTCATCCATAGCGTCGGCGCGCATAATATTGCCCAGACGCGAGCGGATATCCGCCAGCCAGGGCTGCCATGGCTCCGCCAGTTCAATTTGCAGCCATACCGCCAGGGCGATGGTGGCGTCGAGCGCGGCGCGAAAGCCCAGGCGCGGATCGCTTTTAGCGACCATTTTGTCCGCCGTCAGATGGGTCAGGGTGTCCGGTTTTTTTTCGACCGGCTGGCGGCACAGTTCGCAGCAGGCCTGCGGATGTGTGTCGCTGCTGGTTAAACCGTGTACCGGCTGCGGCTGCTGCGCGTCGTCATCGACAAACAGGCTTCCCTGCTCATCGAGAAACTTAATGCGCAGACGGCGGCTCTCCAGCAGTTCCCGGGCCGAAGGCGTCAGACGAGCGTCGGCGGGCAGATGAATTTCTGCCCCTTCGCTGAGCGTATGGTTCGCTCTGAGCCAGGCTTCGGTAATAAAATCTTTCATAGCGATTGCCAGTTCGCAGGCCAGGCGACGTACAGGAAGCGCACGGTCGATGGCGTGCCGAATTCAATGCTGGAGCCTTTCGGGATAAACATCACATCGCCGGCTTTGGCCACCATGGTTTCACCTTCATGGCGTACGTGGAGTTCTCCCTCCAGCACCATGTCGACTTCGTCATAGTTCAGCGTCCATGGGAAAAAGGCGTTTTCCCACTGCATAAATCCGGCGGCCATACTGCTACCGTCCTGCTCGGTGACTAAATCCGTTAAGCCGACGCAGTGCGGTTCCGCGCCGTCGAAGCGGCCAAATTTCACGCTGCTGCCGTCAATGACTTTGACGCCGCCTTTGCCGGTGACCGCCTTAAAGCTGGGCTGCATATCGCCCAGCGCCAGCGACTGTTTTTCTTGCATCACCTTGTCCATCAGCTGCGCGACCAGGCTTTCGGTAAACTGCCCTTCCGGCAGCTGGGCAATAATGGTTTCGCGAATGCGCTGGCTTTCGGTTTTGCCCTCCTCCACCGGTACCGCCGCTTCTGGCGCGGACTCATCGCACTCTTTGATGGCGACGCCCAGCAGCTCCGCGACTTCGCGAGCTTCCGGGGTGATGATGCTGGCGCGCAGCACAACCGATATTTCCTCTTCACCTCGCGCGTGGGCCGCACGAATATCGTTAGCTGTGATTAGTTTCTTCACCTGCCCCTTCCTCCTTTTGGCTGAGCTCACTCAAGTAATTCACCAGCTGCTCTACGCTTTGCGGGTCGTGAGCGTTGAGCGCGAAAATTGGCTCCTGAAACCCCATCTCGTACAGCAGTTGCCGCACCGCGGCGACGTTAGCGTCCGGCATGTCCGTTTTGCTAATCGCGGCGATATGGCGTTTATTCGCCCCAATATCCAGTAACCCGGCGGGTAGACGACTTTCGGTATCATTTGCCGCGTGGACATAAATCAGCGTATCGACATCCTGCAGCGTGGTAATTAATGCGTGATACCAGCGAGGATGACTAAAATATTCTCCTGGGGTGTCGATATCGCCTTTTTCATTAAATTCCACGGCCTGCGTTTTTCTCGCGAGGGAATAATTCCCGTGCAGCGCATTAAATAGCGTTGTTTTTCCCGCGCCCACCGTACCGACAAATGCAATACGCTTCATCGCAGCCTCTAATTAGCTTTTAGTTAACTCGCAGAGGGTGTAATTTAATAATCGACCAAGCCCGCTAACCGTCTGAATCAGCGCCTCTTCAACCGCTCCCACTGAGCCGTAAATCACCAGCGCGCCGCTAAACCTGTCGAGAAAACCGATATGCACATCGGCGGCTTTCATCGCTAAATCACCGGCGATCATGGCGGTTTCGCCAGGGGTTAAGGTCATAATGCCGATAGCGCCGGATTCGGGAACGCCGATCTTTTTCGCCAGTTCTGCCCCAGGGTGCGCAATCAGGTGCGCCAGCGTCACCTGCTTGCCGGGGACAAACTCCTGAATGATGCGTTCTTTATCCATAACTCACCGCTCCGCTAAAACTTGCGCTTATCGTGACAAGTTTCCGCTGGAGTAAATAACAAAATTCGGCAAGTTGATTTGAAAAGTGAGATAGATCACTTATAAACAGAAATAAAAAAGCGCGGGAGAATTCCCGCGCCTGAATTAATTAAATGATTATTACAGCGGCTGAGTTTGCGCTTCAACAACCGCCAGCGCGACCATATTCACGATACGCCGTACCGACGCAATTGGCGTCAGGATATGTACCGGCTTTGCGACACCCATTAGCACAGGCCCCACGGTCACGCCTTCCGAGCTGGAAACGCGAAGTAAGTTGTAACTAATACGGGCCGCTTCCATATTCGGCATCACCAGGATATTGGCTGAACCTTTCAGCGGGCTGTCCGGCATCCGCTCATTGCGAATGCTTTCCACCAGCGCGGCATCGCCGTGCATTTCGCCATCGATCATCAAATCCGGCGCCTGCGTCTTCACCAGCTCCAGCGCCTGGCGCATTTTGCTGGCGGACGGGCAGTCCGAAGAACCAAAGTTCGAGTGCGAAAGCAGCGCTACCCGCGGCTCAATCCCGAATCGACGAACGGTTTCTGCCGCCATCAGGGTGATTTCGGCAATTTGCTCCGGCGACGGATCGTGGTTAACGTAGGTGTCAGCGATAAAGGTGTTGCCGCTCGGCAGCAGCAGCGCGTTCATCGCCCCTGCCGCATGAACCCCTTCGCGGTAGCCAAACAGCGGCTGTATTACGCTGTAGTGTTCGTGATAATCGCCAATGGTGCCGCAGATCAACGCATCGGCTTCGCCGCGCTGCACCATGATCGCGCCGATGACCGTGGTATTGCTGATCACCGCCCGCTGCGCCTGCTCCTGGGTGATCCCGCGGCGCTTCATCAGGTTGTAATATTCGTTCCAGTACTCTTTAAAGCGCGGATCGGATTCGTTATTCACGATCTCAAAATCAACTCCGGCTTTGATCTGCAGCCCCAGCTTCTGAATACGCATCTCAATGACGCCAGGCCGGCCGATAAGGATCGGTTTCGCCAGCCCCAGGGAGACCAGTTCCTGAGTCGCGTGCAGCACGCGGGTATCTTCGCCTTCCGCCAGCACCACCCGCTTCGGCTCTTTGCGCGCCTGCGAGAAAATCGGCTTCATAAACAGATTCGTTTTGTAGACAAACTCGCTGAGCTTCTCGATGTAGGCATCAAAATCGGCGATTGGGCGCGTCGCGACGCCGGAGTCCATCGCCGCTTTCGCCACCGCCGGAGCAATCTTGACGATCAGCCGCGGGTCGAAAGGCTTCGGAATGATATATTCCGCACCGAAGCTCAGGTCCTGATCGCCGTAGGCGGAGGCCACCACTTCGCTCTGTTCTGCGTGAGCCAGTTCGGCAATCGCATGCACCGCCGCCAGTTTCATCTCTTCGTTAATCGCCGTTGCGCCGACGTCCAGCGCGCCGCGGAAGATGAACGGGAAGCACAGCACGTTGTTCACCTGGTTCGGATAGTCGGAGCGGCCGGTGCAGATAATAGCATCGGAGCGCACCTCTTTCGCCAGCGGCGGCAGAATTTCCGGCTCAGGGTTAGCCAGCGCCAGAATCATCGGCGCGCGGGCCATCTTTTTAACCATTTCCTGGGTCAGCACTTTCGGGCCCGAGCAGCCGAGGAAAATATCCGCCCCGTCAATCACATCATCCAGCGTACGTTTGCCGCTGTCTTCTACCGCATAGGCCGCTTTCGTCTCCGCCATATTCGGCTCACGGCCCTTATAGATAACCCCTTTCGAGTCGCAGACCACAATGTTGTGTTTCTGCATTCCCAGCGCCACCAGCAGGTTCATACAGGCAATCGCCGCCGCGCCCGCGCCTGATACGACCATCCGCACGTCGGAGATATTTTTCTCCACCACCCGCAGACCGTTCAGAATCGCCGCGGTACTGATAATCGCCGTCCCGTGCTGATCGTCATGGAAGACCGGAATATTCATGCGCTCGCGCAGCTTCTGCTCAATGTAGAAGCACTCCGGCGCTTTGATATCTTCGAGGTTGATACCGCCGAAGGTCGGCTCCAGCGCTGCAACGACGTTGATAAATTTGTCCGGGTCAAGCTCATCGACTTCAATATCGAATACATCGATACCGGCGAATTTTTTAAACAGAACGCCTTTACCTTCCATTACCGGCTTACCGGCCAGCGCGCCGATATTGCCCAGTCCCAGCACCGCCGTGCCGTTGGACACCACCGCCACAAGGTTGCCGCGGGCGGTATATTTATAGGCTGCCAGCGGATCCTTCTCGATTTCCAGACAGGGGGCGGCGACACCCGGCGAGTAGGCCAGAGCCAGATCGCGTTGGGTAGCAAGCGGTTTTGTTGGGGAGACCTGGATTTTTCCGGGGACCGGGAATTCGTGGAAATCAAGGGCGCTTTGTTTTAACTGCTCATCCATTTTATCGTTCCTTTCACGTATCGATCGTAGGGGGTGAAACGTAATGGCGTACCTGGTGTTCACCCTAAAGGGCTACCTAGTATCTCGCCTGACGGCTTCGTAAACTTTGAACACCGCCATACTCTCGCCATAACAAAGTTATGTTTGTTATCGATTTATAATGTTTATGTAACTTAGATTCGGAGGCAATGATAGCCCCGTCTGCTATGCTTTTTAGTTATGCAACTCATCACCCTCTCTATCCTAAACCAATAAAAACTCATGCAACTCATTGTTTCAGGAGCACATTATGTCCCGTAGAGAACTAGCCAACGCCATCCGCGCCCTGAGTATGGATGCAGTACAGAAAGCCAACTCCGGCCACCCTGGCGCGCCAATGGGTATGGCCGATATCGCCGAGGTGCTGTGGAACGATTTCCTTAAGCACAATCCTGAAGACCCAAAATGGTACGATCGCGACCGCTTTATTCTCTCCAACGGTCACGCATCAATGCTGCTCTACAGCCTGCTGCATCTGACGGGCTACGACCTGCCCATCGAAGAGATAAAAAACTTCCGTCAGCTGCATTCAAAAACCCCGGGTCACCCGGAGATTGGCTATACGCCGGGAGTGGAAACCACCACCGGTCCGCTGGGGCAAGGACTGGCAAATGCCGTGGGTCTGGCTATCGCCGAGCGCACGCTGGCGGCGCAGTTTAACCAGCCGGAACACGAAATTGTCGATCACTTCACCTACGTATTTATGGGCGATGGCTGCCTGATGGAGGGGATTTCTCATGAAGTGTGTTCCCTGGCGGGGACGTTAGGACTGGGCAAGCTGATCGGTTTCTACGACCACAACGGCATTTCCATCGATGGTGAAACGAAGGGCTGGTTTACCGATGACACGGCAAAACGCTTTGAGGCCTATCACTGGCATGTGGTGCATGAAATTGACGGCCACGACCCCGAAGCCGTGAAGAAAGCGATTCTGGAAGCCCAGAGCGTGAAGGACAAACCCTCGCTGATTATCTGCCGTACGGTGATAGGCTTCGGTTCGCCGAATAAAGCCGGGAAAGAAGAGGCCCACGGCGCCGCACTGGGGGAACAGGAAGTGGCGCTGGCGCGTCAGAAACTCGGCTGGCATCACCCGGCGTTTGAGATCCCGAAAGAGATTTACCGGGCCTGGGATGCGCGTGAAAAAGGGCAAAAGGCGCAGAAAAGCTGGCAGGAGAAGTTTGCTGCGTATCAGC
The DNA here is from genome assembly GCF_040065315.1 of Klebsiella sp. CN_Kp100. Taxonomy (NCBI): domain Bacteria; kingdom Pseudomonadati; phylum Pseudomonadota; class Gammaproteobacteria; order Enterobacterales; family Enterobacteriaceae; genus Klebsiella; species Klebsiella sp. CN_Kp100. The sequence continues at coordinate 130,590 of NZ_JBEAIJ010000043.1, read as the reverse complement.
AGGCCCATCCGCAGCTGGCGGCGGAGTTTACGCGGCGCATGAGCGGCGGACTGCCTGAGTCGTGGGATGAAACGACGCAGAAGTATATCGCCGATCTGCAGGCTAACCCGGCGAAAATCGCCACCCGTAAGGCTTCGCAAAATGCCCTCGATGCCTACGGCCCGCACCTGCCGGAACTGCTGGGCGGCTCCGCCGACCTCGCGCCCAGCAACCTGACCATCTGGAAAGGGTCAACTTCGCTGAAAGAGGATCCGGCGGGTAACTATATCCACTACGGCGTTCGTGAATTCGGGATGACGGCCATCGCCAACGGCATCGCGCATCACGGCGGGTTTGTGCCCTATACCGCCACCTTCCTCATGTTCGTCGAATATGCCCGCAACGCGGCGCGTATGGCGGCGCTGATGAAAGCGCGGCAAATCATGGTCTATACCCACGACTCCATCGGTCTCGGCGAAGATGGCCCGACGCACCAGGCGGTCGAACAGCTGGCCAGCCTGCGCCTGACGCCAAATTTCAGCACCTGGCGACCGTGCGATCAGGTAGAAGCCGCGGTGGCGTGGAAGCTGGCGGTAGAGCGCCATAGCGGACCGACGGCGCTGATCCTCTCCAGGCAAAATCTGGCGCAAATGGCGCGCACGCCGGAGCAGGTACAGAATATCGCCCGCGGCGGCTACGTGCTGAAGGACGCAGGCGGCAAGCCGGACCTGATCCTGATAGCCACCGGTTCGGAAGTCGAGATAACCGTGCTGGCGGCGGAGAAGCTGCTGGCCAAAGGGGTGAACGTGCGCGTGGTTTCGCTGCCATCGACCGATGTCTTTGATGCGCAGGATGAGGCGTATCGGGAATCCGTCCTGCCCTCGGACGTCAGCGCCCGCATCGCCGTCGAAGCCGGCATCGCCGACTACTGGTATAAATACGTGGGGCTAAAAGGAAAAATCGTCGGTATGACCGGCTATGGCGAATCCGCGCCGGCCGATAAGCTCTTCCCTTACTTCGGCTTTACCGTTGAGCATATCGTCAGCGTAGCGAATGAGCTACAGAACGGGTAACCCATAGCGTGGGCCAGGCGTCTGGCCCCTGCCAGTTATCGCACTGCGGCTGCTGCGCGTAGCGTACCAGGCTAAACCGCTGGCCGTCATAACGCCAGCGCGTTTGGATACCGCAATCGCCGGGTGCGCGCCCTTTATCGAGGGTCACCAGTTCCTGATGCCGATCGTCGTAGCTGGCGTTCACCAGCTCGACGTCACGCGGCGCATCGCCGGGTGGCTGGAAGGGCAGCGTGAGTCGTACCGGGTGAGCAATATATGGCCGCTGGCGCGAAACCAGCCAGGCCAGCCAAATGGTATTGTAGGCGCCCGCTTCGCAGCTGGTCATCAGCAGGACCTTCTCGTCGGTCAGCGCGGACACCCGTACCTCGCGGCGAAACGGATCCAGCGAACAGGCGCTGCTGTTCATGCGCTCATTGCCATAATCCATCAGATCGTTAAGTTCATCGCGGCTCAGGGGCGACTGCGCCCCCTCCATTTTCACCACCGATCGCAGCGCCGGCGCAGGCGGTACGCTGAGCGGCGGCTCTTCTCCCTTGCCGACCCATGCGGTCTCGCTCCCCACCCGCTTTTGCCGGCTATCAATAAACAGCAGGGCGGCTTTGAGCCCCTGCAGAGAAACAGTCTGGAGACCCTTTTCAAGCGTGATGGTCTGCGCGTTTTGCACTTGCTGCAGGAATGCGTCAATGGTGACGTTATCGTCAGTTTTCAGCAGTTTGTCGGCAATCTGCCAGTGTGTATCGCTCAAGGCCAGGGGTTTGCCATCGAGCTGAAGCCGGGGCGCTATCGGCGCCAGCGCCGCCACCGGGTTACCCACGCCTCCCAGCTCAATACGCAGGCTGGCGCTGGTTGCCGCTCCGGCGCTGCGGGTAAGGGTCATCACCAGGCCGTGGTGTAGCCCGACGTTGCGGGCTACGCAGAAGTTCTGATTGTTGCAGGTCACCTGCCAGTCGCTGAAGAGCTGTTGCGCCGGCGCCGCCCGCACCAGCGATGCCGGCAGCAAACCGCAAAGCAGAAACAAAATAACCCGATACCACATGAGCGGCACAACCCCGATGAACACGCCATAAACAGCGGCTATGTTCGCCAGCGGCGAGGTTTGACTCAATCGGATTTATCAGAGATCCCCGTTCATCAGCCCGGAGTTTTGCAAATATTGCAGCAGGATCACCGCTTTGCCGTCGCGGATTTCCCCGTTGGCCATCATTTCCAGCGCCCGATGATAAGGGAGCTCCAGCACCTCGATCTCTTCATCATCAACGCCGCCACCGTCGTTGGCCCGCTGGGTATCGTTATATTCGGCAATAAAGAAATGGATAAGCTCGGTGACGCCGCCGGGCGACATAAACAGTTCAAACAGTTTGCGCACTTCGCCGACTTCGAAGCCGGTCTCTTCAATGGCTTCTTTACGCACGCACGCCTCCGGCTCGTCGCTATCCAGCAGCCCGGCGCAGGTTTCGATCAACATCCCGTCTTCGTTGCCGTTTACCCAGGTCGCGATGCGGAACTGGCGAACCAGCACGACGGTCTGCTTATGGCGGTTATACAGCAAGATGGTCGCACCGTTGCCGCGATCGTAGACTTCGCGTTTATGGCGAACCACGCTGCCGTCGCTGCGCGTCAGCTCATAGGTCATGTTGCGCAAAACGAACCAGTTTTCGGAGAGGATTTTATCTTTGATAATGTTGATATTGAGTGACATACGGGCCCCACAGCGTGAAATAACGATGTCATACTACGCTGCGGAACCCGCTTTGTCGTTAGTGAAGCGAAATCGGTTTAACCTCGAGGAAGTCCATGATCCCCTGCGCCGCGTGGCGGCCTTCCGCCATTGCAGTTACCACCAGATCGGCGCCGCGCACCGCATCGCCGCCGGCAAACACCTTACGATGAGTGGTCTGGTAACGATAGCGACTTTCCACATTGGCCTTAATTCGGCCGCGGCTGTCGAGCTTCACGCCCACCGATTCCAGCCACGGCATGCCGTGCGGATGGAAACCGAAGGCCATAATCACCGCATCGGCGGGCATCACGAACTCGCTTCCGGGGATTGGCGAAGGGCTGCGGCGTCCCTGTGCATCCGGCGCGCCAAGCTGGGTTCGCAGGAAGCGCACGCCGTTGACGTGCCCCTCTTCGTTCAGCTCCAGGGTGACCGGCTGGACGTTAAATTCAAATAATGCCCCCTCTTCGCGCGCGTTTTTCACCTCTTTCTTCGAACCGGGCATGTTGGCTTCATCGCGACGATAGGCGCAGGTGACCTGCTTTGCGCCGTGGCGCAGCGCGGTGCGCACGCAGTCCATCGCCGTATCGCCGCCGCCGAGTACCACGACGTTCAGCCCCTCGGTATTGACGTAAGGCTCTTCCGGCAGCTCCAGCAGCCCCATAACCTGTTTAGTATTCGCGATCAGAAACGGCAGCGCATCGTAAACGCCGGGCGCGTCTTCATTCGGCAGATCCGCTTTCATGGAGCGATAGGTACCTGCGCCAATAAATACCGCATCATATTCATCAAGCAGCGTCGTCAGCGGAATATCCTTGCCTATTTCGCAGTTCAGCTCAAAGCGTACGCCCATTTGGGTGAAGATTTCACGCCGCCGGGCAAGCAGGGATTTATCCAGCTTGAAGGCCGGAATGCCAAAGGTCAGCAGGCCGCCGATTTCCGGATGGCGGTCAAACACCACCGGGCTTACGCCGTTGCGCACCAGCCGGTCGGCGCAGGCGAGACCGGCTGGACCGGCGCCGATAATCGCCACCCGCTTACCGCTGTTCACGACCTGCGAAAGATCCGGCCGCCAGCCGTTGGCCAGCGCCTGGTCGGAGATATAGCGTTCAATGTTGCCGATAGTCACCGAACCGTGCTCATCGCGCAGCGTGCAGGCCCCTTCGCACAGGCGGTCCTGCGGGCAGACGCGACCGGTTATTTCCGGCAGGCAGTTGGTCTGATGAGAAAGCTCAACGGCGGCGGCGATATCCCCCTCTTTCACCCGCTCAATCCACTGCGGAATATGGTTGTGCAACGGGCAGGTCCATTCACAAATGCTGTTTTCGCCGCATTTCAGGCAGCGTTCCGCCTCGTGATTGGCCTGTCCGGCGCTGAACGGAAGATAAATTTCGGCAAAATTAGCCTTACGCGCTGCGGCGGATAGCTTGTCGGGCTCGCCGCGCGGCGGCGTCGCGGCCATCTGTGCGACTTTCCCGGCGGAGCAAGATGCCATCGGTGCGCCGGGGTGACCCAGACGCGCCGCGCGCTGACGCCGCTGTTTCGCCAGATTCATCAGCGTGCTGTCCGTCGCCAGCTCCAGCGCCCCGGCCGGGCAGTTTTGCACGCAGGCAGGCCCCTCTTCGCGACCGTTACACAAATCGCACTTATGCGCCGTCGCTTTGACTCTGCCCTCCTGTACCGGCGTCAGGACGATTTGCATCACGCCAAACGGGCAGGCAACCATACAGGATTTACAGCCGATGCATTTTTCCTGATTCACCTGGACGCTGCCGTTAAGCTGGCTGATGGCGTCATTTGGACAACTGCGTGCGCACGGCGCGCCTTCACAGTGGTGACAGGTTACTGCGTTACGCTTTTGCTCATTTTTGATAACCGTAATGCGCGGCAAAAAACGCTGCGGGGTCAATACATGCTGCTCATCGTTATGCGCCATGACGCAGGCAACTTCACAAGCCTTGCATCCGATGCACTTATGACTATCGCTTAAAATAAAGTGGTTCATGACATCCTTCAGTCTTATTGGTGAATAACCCCTCAATTCGCATGACTATCTATTACCCGACAAGGCGGGGCTGGAACAATGTGCAATTGCACAGGTCGCCGATTTTTTGGTAATAACCCGAGTTGGATCAATTTTTTTGACTTAAATGAAATTACGTTTTATTTAGCTAAGTGATAATAGGCCGCGTCTGCGGCGACGGGCAGAAAGGATGACGTCGGTAGGGGGAGAAGGACGGTTCTTTACGCTGCCATAAAAGGCACACGATAAATTACACTATCTCCTTATTTTCTCCACGATTGCCTGCGCCCTTGCCGCTAGAGTGTCACAGGCTCTGCAATAACAAAAAAATGTGCAAAATGAGGTCCTAATTCTGATGGCGAATTTTTTTATCGATCGCCCCATTTTTGCGTGGGTTCTGGCAATCCTGTTATGCCTGACCGGTACGCTCGCAATTTTGTCGCTTCCCGTTGAGCAATATCCCGAACTTGCCCCTCCTAACGTCAGGATCGCAGCAAACTATCCCGGGGCCTCGGCACAAACGCTGGAAAATACCGTTACCCAGGTTATCGAGCAGAATATGACCGGCCTCGACAACCTGATGTACATGTCATCCCAGAGCAGCGGCACCGGGCAAGCCACCGTGACGCTAAGCTTTACCGCCGGTACCGATCCGGACGAAGCCGTCCAGCAGGTGCAGAACCAGCTGCAGTCGGCGATGCGTAAACTCCCGCAGGCCGTCCAGAACCAGGGCGTGACGGTGCGTAAAACCGGGGACACCAACATCCTGACGATTGCTTTCGTCTCTACCGATGGCAGCATGGATAAACAGGATATCGCCGACTACGTCGCCAGTAACATTCAGGACCCGCTCAGCCGGGTAAACGGCGTCGGCGACATTGACGCCTATGGTTCCCAGTATTCGATGCGTATCTGGCTCGATCCGGCCAAACTCAACAGTTTTCAGATGACGGCAAAAGACGTCACCGATGCCATCTCTTCACAGAACGCGCAGATTGCCGTCGGCCAGCTGGGCGGTACGCCTTCGGTAGATAAACAGGCGCTCAACGCGACAATTAATTCGCAATCGCTGTTACAAACCCCGGAACAGTTCCGCAATATCACCCTTCGGGTTAATCAGGACGGCTCGGAAGTTACCCTTGGCGACGTCGCGACCGTGGAAATGGGAGCGGAGAAATACGATTACCTCAGCCGCTACAACCGCCAGGCGGCTTCCGGGCTGGGGGTTAAGCTGGCCTCTGGCGCAAACGAAATGGCGACCGCCGAACGCGTCATCAGCCGTCTGAACGAGCTGTCGCAATACTTCCCGCATGGTCTGGAATATAAAGTCGCTTACGAAACCACCTCATTCGTTAAGGCGTCGATTACCGACGTGGTGAAAACGCTGCTCGAAGCCATCGCGCTGGTGTTCCTCGTCATGTATCTGTTCTTGCAGAACTTCCGCGCGACATTAATCCCAACCATCGCCGTTCCGGTGGTGCTAATGGGGACTTTCGCCGTCCTCTACGCCTGCGGCTACAGCATCAACACCTTGACCATGTTTGCGGTGGTGCTGGCGATAGGCCTGCTGGTGGACGACGCCATCGTGGTGGTGGAAAACGTCGAGCGTATCATGAGCGAGGAGGGCCTCTCGCCGCGTGAAGCGACGCGAAAATCGATGGGGCAAATTCAGGGTGCGCTGGTCGGTATCGCCATGGTCCTATCGGCAGTATTCGTGCCAATGGCCTTCTTCGGCGGCACCACCGGCGCGATCTATCGTCAGTTCTCGATCACCATCGTCTCGGCAATGGTGCTGTCGGTTCTGGTGGCGATGATCCTTACCCCGGCGCTGTGCGCCACGCTGCTCACACCGGTGCATAAAGGCGAAACCCACGGGCAACGGGGTTTCTTTGGCTGGTTTAACCGCACGTTTAACCGCAACGCCAGCCGCTACGAAACCGCCGTCGGCAAAATTCTTCACCGTTCGCTGCGCTGGATAATGATCTACGTCCTGCTGCTGGGGGGGATGGTGTTTCTGTTCCTGCATCTGCCAACGTCATTCCTGCCGCTGGAAGACCGCGGCATGTTTACCACGTCGGTGCAATTGCCCAGCGGTTCGACCCAGCAGCAAACCCTGAAGGTGGTCCAGCAGGCGGAAGACTATTTCCTGAAAAACGAAAAACAAAACGTCGAATCGGTGTTCGCCACCATCGGCTCCGGCCCCGGCGGCAACGGACAGAACGTAGCGCGTATGTTCGTTCGCCTAAAGGACTGGGACCAACGCGATCCTACAACCGGTTCCTCTTTCGCTATCATCGAACGCGCGACCAAAGCGTTTAACAAAATAAAAGAAGCTCGCGTCTTTGCCAGCAGCCCGCCGGCCATCAGCGGCCTGGGCAGTTCCGCCGGTTTCGATATGGAACTGGAAGACCATGCGGGCAACGGACACGAAGCGCTGATGGCCGCTCGCGATACCCTACTGGAGCTGGCCGCTAAAAATAACCAGCTGACCCGCGTTCGCCACAACGGCCTTGACGATAGCCCGCAGCTACAGGTGGATATCGATCAGCGCAAAGCCCAGGCGCTGGGCGTCTCCATCGATGATATCAACGACACCCTCCAGACCGCGTGGGGGTCAAGCTACGTCAACGACTTTATGGACCGCGGCCGCGTGAAGAAGGTCTATGTTCAGGCGGCCGCGCCGTATCGCATGCTGCCGGACGACATTAATCTGTGGTACGTACGCAACAGCAGCGGCACGATGGTGCCCTTCTCCGCTTTCGCTACCTCCCGCTGGGAGACCGGTTCGCCGCGTCTGGAGCGCTACAACGGCTATTCAGCGGTAGAAATCGTCGGTGAAGCCGCGCCGGGCGTCAGTACCGGTACCGCGATGACAATTATGGAAGAGCTGGCCCGCCAGCTGCCAAACGGCTTTGGCCTTGAATGGACGGCGATGTCGTATCAGGAGCGCCTCTCCGGCGCGCAGGCTCCGGCGCTGTACGCCATTTCGCTGCTGGTCGTGTTCCTGTGCCTGGCGGCGCTGTACGAAAGCTGGTCGGTGCCGTTCTCGGTGATGCTGGTGGTGCCGCTGGGGGTCATCGGCGCCCTGCTGGCGACCTGGATGCGCGGTCTGGAAAACGATGTCTACTTCCAGGTGGGACTGCTGACGGTGATCGGTCTGTCGGCGAAGAACGCCATTCTCATCGTCGAATTTGCCAATGAGCTGAATCAGAAAGGCGAGGACCTGCTTACCGCCACGCTCTCCGCCTGTCGCCAGCGTCTGCGGCCGATCCTGATGACCTCGCTGGCGTTTATCTTCGGCGTGCTGCCGATGGCCACCAGTACCGGTGCGGGTTCCGGCAGTCAGCATGCCGTTGGCACCGGGGTCATGGGCGGGATGATTTCAGCCACGGTGCTGGCAATCTTCTTCGTACCGCTGTTTTTCGTGCTGGTGCGTCGTCGCTTCCCGCTCAAGGAACGGCCGCTATAATCAGGATGCGCCCTGGCGATATGTCGCCGGGGCCAAATAACAGAAAAGGCGACCGGATGTGTCGCCTTCTTGATGTGGTCGCTTCAACTGCATTATTATTCTGCCTGTGAAATCGCCATGCTTTTATTGCGGAAATCTATTTACGAAGCATGCCTTCGATAAAGTCTTTCCAGTTCCCCAGTTCATGTTCAATCATAATAGCCTCTCTTATTATTATGGGTGATTTTATGCAAATTCATTGATGGTTAAAAGCGCGTTTGCGCTATCGTTCTGATAACTCTAATTACCCCCTGCGGAATGATTTCTTTCGTTCGTAAGTACTATGACCCGATTCCGGGCATTTTAATGTGACCGACAGCAACAATTAGCAACATTTGTTCATCAGCCAGAAGCGCCTGGCGCCGCCTTATGGCCAGCACTGGTCGCGGCCAATCGCTCAAAAAAAAGCCAGAATGTAACGTTAAATATCTCTGGCGGGGAAAAAACGATATTTATTAATGTAATTCACGTATTATTTATTCAGGGTTTATATATTCGGAAGATTCTTAGCTAATCGTTTAATTCAACGGAAAAGGTTTAATCATGCTCACCATGTACGGGATAAAAAACTGCGACACCATTAAAAAGGCCCGCCGCTGGCTGGAAGCCCATCAGATAGAATATCGCTTTCATGATTATCGTGTCGATGGCCTGGATCGCAATTTATTAGACACCTTTATTGCCGAGCTCGGCTGGGAAGCGCTGCTCAATACTCGCGGTACGACCTGGCGCAAGCTGGACGAAACGGTTCGCACCGGTATCAATAACGCCGACGCTGCGGCGAAACTGATGCTGGAAATGCCGGCAATCATCAAACGCCCATTGCTCTGCGCGCCCGGTCAGCCTATGCTGCTGGGTTTCAGTGAATCAAGTTATCAGCAGTTTAACGAGGTGTAGTCTATGTCTTGCCCGGTCATTGAGCTGGTTCAGCAGCTTATTCGCCGCCCTTCCCTCAGCCCCGATGATGCGGGATGCCAGGCGTTAATGATTGAACGTCTGCGTGCGATTGGCTTTACCGTTGAACCGATGGATTTCGGAGATACCCAAAACTTCTGGGCCTGGCGCGGGCGCGGGGAAACGTTAGCGTTTGCCGGCCATACCGATGTCGTTCCGTCGGGCGACGCCGATCGCTGGATTAATCCCCCCTTTGAACCCACCATTCGCGACGGCATGCTGTTTGGCCGCGGCGCCGCAGATATGAAAGGCTCGCTCGCGGCGATGGTGGTCGCGGCAGAACGCTTTGTGGCTCAGTATCCGAATCATAAAGGTCGTCTGGCCTTCCTGATCACTTCAGATGAAGAGGCCAGCGCCAAAAACGGTACCGTAAAGGTTGTTGAAGCACTGATGGCGCGCAATGAGCGCCTGGATTATTGCCTGGTCGGCGAACCTTCCAGCACCGAAGTCGTCGGCGATGTCGTCAAAAACGGCCGTCGCGGCTCGCTGACCTGCAACCTGACCATTCACGGCGTGCAGGGGCACGTGGCCTATCCGCATCTCGCCGATAACCCGGTTCACCGCGCCGCCCCGATGCTGGCGGAGCTGGTGAACATCGAATGGGATAAGGGCAACGAATTCTTTCCGCCGACCAGTATGCAAATCGCTAACGTGCAGTCCGGGACCGGCAGCAACAACGTCATTCCCGGCGACATGTTCGTCCAGTTCAACTTCCGCTTTAGCACCGAGCTGACCGATGAAATGATTAAAGCGCGCGTCGTGGCGCTGCTGGAGAAATACGAACTGCGCTACAGCGTGGACTGGTGGCTCTCGGGGCAGCCGTTCCTGACCAGCCGCGGTAAGCTGGTTGATGCGGTGGTTAACGCTATTGAGCACTATAATGAAATAAAACCGCAGCTGCTGACTAACGGCGGCACGTCCGACGGGCGCTTTATCGCGCGTATGGGCGCGCAGGTGGTTGAACTGGGGCCAGTGAATGCCACCATTCATAAAATAAACGAGTGTGTGAATGCCGCCGACCTCCAGCTACTGGCGCGGATGTATCAACGCATTATGGAGCAGCTGGTCGCCTGACGGCATCAATAGAGAAGAGGTAAGCGCATGGATTGGCTATCGAAGTACTGGTGGGTCCTGGTGTTGGTATTTTTGGTGGGCGTGATGATCAACGTGATTAAAGATCTTACCCGCGTTGATCATAAAAAATTTCTCAACAATAAACCGGATCTGCCGCCGCACCGCGACTTCAATGATAAGTGGGATGACGATGACGACTGGCCGAAGAACGACCCGTCAAAGAAGAAGTAACATCTTTTTTTGTTAGGTTTTCCCGGTAGCGCATCGCTGAGGAGGCTACGGGCTTACAGTCAGTCTGTGGGTCAAGTAACCCGGACAGATGCGCAGCATCGCCTCCGGGAAATGATTCCACTCTGCTCCCTTTCCCCGGGGGCGGCGCTTAACGCGCCTTGCCCGGGCTACGGATTTACAGCCCATCTGCGGGCCGGTAGCCCTAACAGGTGCGCAGCATCGCCTCCGGGAAATGATTCCACTCTGCGCTCTTATCCCGTGGGCGGCGCTTAACGCGCCTTGCCCGGGCTACAGATTTACAGCCCGTCTGCGGGCCGGTAGCCCGGACAGGCGCAACGCGCCGCCTCCGGGTTTATTATTTATAGCAGTTCAATAATATCGCTGTCTTTCGGCGTGCTGCCGCTGAGCGCTTCGTCGAAATAGTGCTTCGGTACGGTAAAGCGCAGATGATCGAGAGCAAACTGCATGCTGCGATCGTCAATCGCGTGCCCCAGATCCTCAACGATATCCAGCGTCACATCCCCGCCGGCCTGCTGCAGCGCCTCCTGCCCCGCAACCGCCCACGCCAGATCGATAACCCGATCTTCACCGCCGTGGATCAGGTGAATCGTGGTCGCGGTCGTCGCCGTCTCGGGCAGAGTCGCATAGCGGCCGTTGAAGGCAATCACCCGCGATGCCAGACCCGGTTCGGCTTTAATGCTTTCCAGCGACATAATCGCCCCCTGCGAGAAGCCGATCAGCGCCGTCGCCTGCGGGCTGACGCCGCTCTGTTGTTGCCAGTAGCGCACCGTTTCAATAAAGGTCGGCATAATCGCATCTACGCGCTGCTGGCGATTTTCTTCGCTGACGCCCTGGACAGAAAACCACTGGCGTCCCGGAGCCGGGCCGCACGGCTCCGCGCCGCCGATGCTGACGATAAGCGCATCGGGAAAGAGCGGCGCAAACCAGCTACCGATTTGCCCCATGGCCACCGGGTTATCGCCGACGCCATGAAACAGCAGCAGCAGTTGCTGTGCAGGTGTTGCGGGGCTTTGAACGATAAAATGATCGTGTTTCATGGCTTTCTCCTTAATGTCTGCAAGGAAGTTTACGCCGCGGAGGGAATATGACCATGCCATTTAACTGATGAAGTTAGTTAAAAAATTGCAACATCTGAACCTGCCGGCGCAGGTCGTTGGCGCGGTTTTCATCCAGGCTGAGCAGCGCCTGCGCAGCCTCTTCGCGCAGCCTGGCCAGCAGCGCTTTCCGTCCGGATAAACCTAACGTTCGGCAAAGCGCGGTCTCATCCTGCTGCTGCAGGCGGGCCCGCAGCGCCGGAAGCGGCAGCACCACCAGCATAAGCAGGCGATTGAGGCTACCCGCCGAGGTCAGCAGCGGACGATGGGCAAAAGCAAAACCCGCTACCTCCAGCCAGTCTTCTTCAGTAAGAATAGTCGCTTTCAGCGCCGTCAGCGGCACAGGTTCATCTCGCCACTCGCGCAGCCAGAATTCGTCGCGCTGCAGCCGTTGGGCTTCTTCGCTTGCCAGGCAATGTCCCGCTTCGCTGAGAGGATAGAGCGCCATCGCGGTGTAACAGCCACTGCTGGCTTCCCGATGCGTGCCCAGCCGCACCAGCGTAAAACCGCAGCTTTGCCAGAAACGCCAAAGTTCGGGAGTATAGCCAAAACTGACTGAGAGATAATCCCGGTCCGCAGCCTGAGCCGCCGCCCGGGCCACCAGCCGCTGCCCCAGCCTCTCGCGCTGGCGAGCCGGATGCACGGCAATACGGCTGATGCGCAGGCCCGTCAACGTGGCCGCCAATGGGCTACCGCCATGCGCCGCCAGCGACTGCGCCACCAGATTTCCGCGCGGACGCCGATAGCCGGCCCATACCGCCCGGCTAAGCGACTGCTCAAGACCGCCCTCCTCCACCAGCCACAACGCCCCGGCGATGCGCTCGCCGCTATGGGCGCAGGTAAAATGCTGTCCTGGCGCATCCAGCATGCGCCGGAGATCCAGCGGCGACGTGCGATAGTGGGCCCCGGAGAGCAGCTGATACATCGCTTCCGGTAACGCAGGCTGCCGCCGCCAGCACTGCTGGCTGACGTTCTCCAGCGCGATATCGCCGCCTGGCGCATGCTGGAAAGTCTCATCATTGAACAGCAGCAACTGTGCAATTGACGCTTCCAGCGGACAGCCGCTAGCCCAGCGGATGGGCGTCGTGAGGCTAAACTGCCTTAGGTGCGCGAAGCTGGCGCAAAATTTAAGTAAAAAACCGCGTCCGGTCCCTTCGTATCCCTGAACGGTGGTGATCAGCAGCGTTCTCGGGAAACGGGAAACAAGCTGGCGCAGCAGCGGCCCGGGGATGGCGGCAGCCTCGTCGACTATCAGCCATCCCGCTTGACGTCCGGACGCCAGTAATGCATCGGGCGCCATAAAGTTAACGCTCTCCCCGGCGAAAGCCGCCATCACCTCCGTCGCTCCGCGCGCCGGCGCGGTAACGATGGCGTCACCTTTTAGCTGGCGGAGAAGCATTCCCGCGAGAGCGGACTTCCCTCGCCCGCGTTCGGCGGTCAACGCGGCAATACCGGGGGGGAAATCGGCCAATTCGGCAAGAACGGCGGCCTGCTCCGCCTGCGGATGACCATCGGCGAAATGCCATCGCGGGCGCTCGGGAAATACGGGTACGACCCGTTCATGGCCCTGCCGCCAGAGAATGGACGCTTTATCCGCAACAATCTGTTGGCAAAAACGATAAACAAAGTTCGGCGTGGGTATGGGATCGGGAGCGTCGCTCCAGCGCCGGGAATCCGCATCAGGACGGGCCGGCCATTGGGCGAAGTCGGGGGTGAGCAATACCAGCCAGCTACCGGCGCGTAGCGTACCGGCTAACGCGGCGAAAGCAGCAACATCAAAGCCCGCGCGGGCATCGAAAAAGGCGTGCTGGTATTCGCGGCCCAACAGCGATCTCAGATCTGCAGGCGGGACGTACGGCGCAGGCATCGGCTGTGGGCCAACCCACAGTCCGTCTCCGGCCAGCGCTGTGCGTATTTGTTGCGCCTGAAGCTGAGTCCAGGCATCGTCGCCGCTGAGAACCAGCAGACGACGAATGCCTTCGCGCGCCATCTGCGCCGTCAGACGACGCAGTTCATCCATGACAGAAGAGCATTACAGCGCATTGCCGAAGGTGTTGCACTGCGCCGGGTCGCCGCTATCGAAGCCGCGTTTAAACCAGGTATAGCGCTGCTGCGACGTTCCATGGGTAAAGCTGTCCGGCACCACCCGCCCCTGGCTCTGCTGCTGCAGGCGATCGTCGCCAATCGCCTCTGCGGCATTCAGCGCTTCCTGGAGGTCGCCGGTCTCCATGTAGTCCTGCTTCTGCATGTTGTAGCCCCAGACGCCAGCGAAGCAGTCCGCCTGTAGTTCCATTTTTACCGACAGGCGATTCGCTTCCGCCTGCGAAGCGTTTTGCTGTAGCTGACGCACTTTCGATTCAATACCCAGCAGCTTTTGTACGTGGTGGCCAACCTCGTGGGCGATAACGTAGCCCTGTGCGAAATCGCCGCCGGCGCCAAGCTTGTTTCTCATCTCATCGTAGAATGACAGGTCGATATACACCGTGCTGTCCGCCGGGCAGTAAAAAGGCCCCATAACGGACTGACCGGTACCGCAGGCGGTCCGCGTCGCGCCGCGGTACATCACCAGTTTGGGCTGCGGATACTGGCGGCCCATATCTTTAAATATTGCTCCCCAGGTATCTTCCGTGTCCGCCAGAATCACCTTAGTGAATTTTGCGGCTTCTTCATCCTGCGGGCTGATGGAGCGTTGGGTGGTGGTTTGCTGCGGAGATACCGGCTCGCCGGTCAGCATGCCAGTTAAATCGACGCCGTAATAGCCCGCCACCAGAACAATAATCAGCAGCACAATGCCGCCTTTGCCGCTGGGGAGACGAAAACCGCCCCCGCCGCCCATTGGCGAACCAGATTGACTACGACGATCTTCAACATTGTCGCTCTCGCGACGTCCTTGCCAGCGCATAAGCACCTCAATTCATCATATTAACCAATGAATAAGATCGTAGGCGGTTCAGCGAAGGATTACCACAGGAAACAGCAAGAAGAGCGCCAGAAGAAGAAAACTTCTCCTGGCGTAGGGGATTAGTCGAGCTTCACGCCCAGGCGATGAGCGACTTCTTCGTAGGCTTCAATCAGGCCGCCGAGGCTCTGGCGGAAACGGTCTTTGTCCATTTTATCCATGGTCTTTTTATCCCACAGACGGCTGCCGTCCGGAGAAAACTCATCCCCAAGCACCACTTCGCCTTTGAACAGACCAAATTCCAGCTTGAAGTCCACCAGGATCAGGCCCGCATCGTCAAACAGCTTTTTCAGCACATCGTTAGCTTTGTAGGTCAGCTCCTGCATACGCGCCAGGTTCTCTTTGCTCACCCAGCCAAAGGTTTCGCAGTAGGATTCGTTGACCATCGGATCGTGCATGGCGTCGTTCTTCAGGAACAGGTCGAACAGCGGCGGGTTCAGCTCGATGCCCTCTTCAATCCCTAAGCGTTTCACCAGCGAACCGGCAGCGCGGTTACGCACCACGCACTCCACCGGCACCATATCCAGCTTTTTAACCAGACACTCGGTATCGGACAACAGCGCTTCCATCTGGGTCGGGATACCCGCTTCCGCCAGCTTGCTCATAATGAAATGGTTGAACTTGTTGTTCACCATGCCTTTACGATCGAACTGCTCAATGCGAGCGCCGTCCCCTGCTGACGTATCGTTACGGAATTCGAGTATCAACAGATCCGGGTTTTCGGTGCTGTATACCGTCTTCGCCTTACCACGATACAACTCAGCTTGCTTTTGCATCTTTGTCACTCCAGTGATGATTAACGATAAAAATTTGTGCTTTTCTGCCGACGCACACGTTTGCGTCACTATACATTAAAAAGGGCCGGATTGCTCCAGCCCTGTTAATTACTTACTTAATGCGGCCTGGAATACGGCAACCAGGGCATCATTTTGCGACTGCGTCAGAGTATGGCCTTTCGGGTCGATGAACTGCAGACTGCTGCGGTTATCGAGGTCCCCGACCTGCAGTTTATAATCGCCGGACACCAGCTGTGGGTCGCGAGCACCCAGATCGGTCCAGCCGCTGTCGGAAAGCGGTTTATAGGTCACGGACAAGTTACCCTGAGAGCGAGAACTATCAGTTACCTTCATACCCACTTTTTCCAGCGCGCCCGGCAGGCGTTGCCATACCAGATTAAACGGTGCGCGAACGATCAGCATCGGCAGGCCGGTATCATCAGCCCCGCTCTGCACGTCGAAGGTTGCCCCGGCATTTTTCTGCGCGGCGTTCTGCGCGCTGGTCGCGTTCAGATCCAGACCTTCGGAAATGACGTTCAGCATGGCGGTACTGTAGCGCTGCAGCGAAGCCGGATCGGCAACAGGTTTACCTGCCTGCTCCAGATTCACCAGCTTCACGATCACCGCCTGCTGGTAGCCCTGCTGTTTAACTGAGATTTGATAGCGACCACGATACTGCTGGTCTTCATCGAGGCGATTCCATTCGACCCAGTCGGTATTCAGCGTCTGGCTGGCATCGTCGCGTTTAGCGATAGTGTAGTTTTTCGACTGCACGATGCTTGCCACCTGCGCCCACAGCGAACCGCTGCGCCCGTTTTCCACCATCAGCGTTGCGGTATCACCGTTAAACTGCGTGCGCGCGCCGCTGACCAGCGCCAGAGGCTGGGCTGGCGGACGAATATCCAGCGCTTTGCCTGTGTTACCGGTGCTGGTCGCAACCGGAATATTATAATCACCCACCTGAACCGGCAGAATCATACCTGCTGGCGCGTGAAGTTCACTAAGCGGCGTAGCCTGCAAATAGGCCTCGTCGCCGCTCACCTGACGCTTATAGCGCGAGTCAGAACTACAGGCCGCGAGGAGTAGAACCAGCGAAACACCCGCAACCTTCGCCAGGCGCGACTTCTGTACTGAGTAAGCCATCAAATCTCCCTAAACTTTACAGCAAACCGGCATGCTTCAGCGCTGCGGTAACAACCCTCGTACCGTTTTCGGTAATCGGGGTCATCGGCAGGCGTAGCGTATCGGTCGCCACAAGACCCAACGCCTTACAGGCCCACTTGACCGGGATAGGGTTGGGTTCGACAAATAATTTGGTATGCAATGGCATCAGACGCTGGTTAATCGCACGAGCTTCGGCAAATTGACCTGCTAGCGCCAGTCGGCACATCTCGGCCATTTCACGCGCCGCAACGTTTGTCGTTACGGAAATCACGCCATGGCCGCCTAGTTGCATAAAGTCCATTCCGGTCGCGTCATCGCCGCTCAGCAGAATAAAGTCATCTGAAACCAGCTCTTTGATCTGATGAACCCGGCTTAAGTTCCCCGTCGCTTCCTTAATACCGATAATATTTTTGATTTCCGCCAGACGACCAACGGTTTCAGGCAGCATATCGCAACCGGTACGGGAGGGCACATTATACAGAATTTGCGGCAGGTCAGTATGTTCTGCGATAGCTTTAAAGTGTTGGAAGAGTCCTTCCTGAGTCGGACGGTTGTAATAAGGCGTTACCGTCAGGCAGCCAACCACGCCGCTATCGTTAAATCTTTTAGTCAGGCTAATCGCCTCTGCGGTTGCATTAGCACCGGTACCGGCAATGACCGGGATACGCCCGTCGGCCAGTTCCAGCGTCTGCATGACCACGTCACCATGCTCTTCATGGCTCAATGTTGCGGACTCTCCGGTAGTACCTACCGAAACAATCGCCGAGGTTCCGTTGGCGACATGGTAATCAATCAGTTTTTTCAGGCTTGACCGGCAAACGTTGCCGTTTTCATCCATCGGCGTGACAAGCGCTACAATACTTCCCGTAAACATGGGCCATCCTCAGAGCATAAGTGGGACAAGATTCTCAATGTTACGTTTGGTGCCGCAATAAAAGCAAGAGAGCCGATGCCATCAGGGATGTTGTATGCCGGTTTTTTTTATGCTTTCCTAACGTTACCTCACCTTTTTAAAGGAAGAACAGGTTTGACAGCCTCATTACAACACTATCTGGTTATTACCGCGTTGGGTGCTGACCGCCCAGGCATCGTGAATACGATCACTCGTCACGTCAGCAGCTGCGGCTGTAATATCGAAGACAGTCGGCTGGCCATGCTTGGCGATGAGTTTACGTTTATCATGCTGCTTTCCGGTTCGTGGAATGCGATTAACCTGATTGAATCAACTCTGCCGCTGAAAGGCGCCGAGCTGGATCTGCTTATCGTGATGAAGCGTACAACCGCAAGGCCGCCGCAGGCGATGCAGAATAGCGTCTGGGTTCAGGTTGAGGTGCCGGATTCACCGCACATCATTGAGCGATTCACGGCTCTGTGCGATACGTGGAAAATGAACATTGCCGAACTGGTTTCCCGTACTCAGCCGGGAGCGAACGACGATTCAGCACAGCTTTTTATTCAAATCACCGCCCACAGCCCGACTACGCAAAATGCATCAAATATCGAACAAGCGTTCAAAGCCCTATGTACAGAACTGAATGCACAAGGCAGTATTAACATCGTTAATTATTCACAGCATGATGAACAGGATGGAGTTTGAGTGATGAACCCACTGAAAGCCGGTGATATTGCACCGAAATTTAGCTTACCGGACCAGGACGGCGAGGAAGTAAATTTGACCGACTTCCAGGGACAGCGTGTTCTGGTTTATTTTTATCCCAAAGCCATGACCCCGGGCTGCACCGTACAGGCGTGCGGTTTACGCGATAATATGGACGACCTGAAAAAAGCAGGCGTTGAAGTTCTGGGAATCAGTACGGATAAACCAGAAAAACTCTCCCGTTTCGCCGAAAAAGAGCTGCTGAACTTCACTCTGCTGTCTGATGAAGATCATCAGGTGTGCGAGCAGTTCGGTATCTGGGGTGAAAAAACCTTTATGGGGAAAACCTACGACGGTATTCATCGTATTAGCTTCCTCATCGATGCCAATGGCAAAATCGAACATGTTTTTGACGACTTCAAAACCAGCAATCACCACGACGTGGTGCTGAACTGGCTGAAAGAAAACGCCTGATGCACGAGTAAACGCAAGACGCCGGGTCATCGCCCGGCGTCTTTTTTTAGGCCATTCTTTGCGGCTTCGCGCTAATGCTCGTCTTCCACTATCAGGCCATCCGGCCAGGCATGCACCACCGCTTTGATGAGCGTCGCCAGCGGGATCGCGAAGAACACTCCCCAGAATCCCCACAGACCACCGAAAATCACCACCGACAGAATAATGACCAGCGGATGCAGGTTAACGGCTTCCGAGAACAGTACCGGCACCAGCAGGTTGCCGTCCAGCCCCTGAATAATCAGGTAAACCGCAAACAGGCTCCAGAACTCGGTGCCCGCGCCAAACTGGAACAACGCCACGCCCACCACCGGAATAGTGACCACAAAGGCGCCGATATAGGGAATTAATACCGAAAATCCGACCAGTACCGCCAGCAGCAGCGAATAGTTAAGGCCAAAAAGGATAAAGCCAATCCACGTCGCCACGCCGACGACGATCATCTCCAGCACCTTACCGCGGATATAGTTGGTAATTTGCTGGTTCATCTCTTTCCACACCTGCCCGGCCAGGCCGCGGTTGCGCGGCAGCACCCGACGCACGGCGTTAAGCATCTGCTCTTTATCTTTCAGCAGAAAGAAAACCATCAGCGGAACCAACACCAGGTAGACCGCCAGCGTCAGCAGCCCGACCAGGGAGGCCAGCGAATATTTCACCACCGAATCGCCGACGGTTAACATCCGGCTGCGCATGTTCTCCGCCATCGCGTCGATAATCCCGGCATCCATTAAGGCCGGATAACGGCGCGGCACCGTGGCGGCGAAATCGGAAAGCTTATTCAGCATTCCCGGCATATCGCGAATCAGATAAATACCCTGCTGCCAGGCAACAGGCATCACCACGAACGCCATCAGGAGCAGAATACCGACGAACAGAATCAGCACAACCGACGTGGCCCAGGTACGTGAAAAACCGATACGCTCCAGTCTGACGGTAGGCCACTCCAGCAAATAGGCCAGAACAATCGACACTAACAAAGGCGCCAGCAGGCCGCTGAAGAAAAACATAATGCCGAACCCGGCCAGCAAAATGACCAGCAGCGCTATCGCCTCCGGATCGCTGAACCGTCGACGGTACCACTGCATTAACATCTGAAGCATAAAACCCTTCCCTGAAGAGCAAAGCTGTAACAATCTCAGGAATTGTATCGAAATGTCACAAAAAAGACTTCGCTTTTTATGGGTAAAACCACAAACATTAATGACCGGGTGAATATCATATTTGCAACGCCGCGAACGACGGCTAAACTCGCTGAACCTGCTTGCGGTCAGGGAACATTACGCCGCACAATCGGTCAAACTGGCACACCTACATTACAGGACAGAGGTTATGTTCAGGCAGTTGAAGAAAACGCTGGTGGCGACCGTCATAGCGTCGCTGACGCTGGGTTCAATATTACCTGCTTTTGCCGACACCGCAGACACCCTGCCGGACATGGGCACCTCCGCAGGAAGCACGCTCTCCATCGGCCAGGAAATGCAGATGGGAGACTACTATGTACGCCAGCTGCGCGGCAGTGCGCCGTTAATTAATGACCCGCTGCTGGTGCAATATATTAACGGTTTAGGCATGCGCCTGGTCTCGCACGCCAATTCCGTGCGCACCCCGTTCCACTTTTATTTAATCAATAACGATCAGATTAACGCCTTTGCTTTCTTCGGCGGCAACGTGGTGCTGCACTCGGCCCTGTTCCGCTACTCGGATAACGAAAGCGAGCTGGCATCGGTCATGGCGCACGAAATTTCTCACGTTACCCAGCGCCACCTTGCCCGCGCCATGGAAGACCAAAAGCGTAACGCCCCGCTCACCTGGGTCGGTGCGCTGGGTTCAATTCTTCTGGCGATGGCCAGCCCGCAGGCCGGTATGGCCGCGCTGACCGGTACCCTGGCGGGTAGCCAGCAGGGAATGATCAGCTTTACCCGTCAAAACGAAGAAGAGGCCGACCGCATTGGTATTCAGGTCCTTCAGCGCTCTGGGTTCGACCCGCAGGCGATGCCGGCGTTTATGGGGAAGCTGCTCGACGAATCGCGCTACTCCACCCGTCCGCCGGAAATGCTGCTGACGCACCCGCTGCCGGAAAGCCGGCTTGCCGACGCCCGCAACCGCGCGAATCAAATGCGCCCGGTTGTCGTACAGTCCTCAGCTGACTTCTATCTGGCGAAAGCCAGAACGCTCGGTATGTACACTTCCGGCGATAATAAGCTGGGCAATGACCTACTGAGCAGTTGGGAAAAAGGCAATATTCGCGAACAGCACGCCGCCCAGTACGGTCGCGCTCTGCTGGCAATGGGCAACAACAACTACGATCTGGCGCGCAAAACGCTACAGCCGTTGCTGACCGCAGAACCGCAGAACGCCTGGTATCTCGACCTGGCCACCGATATCGACCTCGGGCAAAAAAGAGCGACAGACGCGATTAACCGCCTGAAAAGCGCTCGCGAACTGCGCACCAACCCGGTGCTGCAGCTCAACCTCGCCAACGCCCTGCTGGAAGGAGGACAACCGGCGGAAGCCGCGAATATCCTTAACCGCTACACCTTTAATAATAAAGACGACATCAACGGTTGGGAGCTGCTGGCGCAGGCGGAAGCCAAACTGGGCAATCGCGATCAGGAGCTGGCTGCCAGAGCAGAAGGGATGGCGCTGGTAGGCCGCCTCGATCAGGCGATTACCCTGCTCAGCAGCGCCAGCTCGCAGGTGAAATTAGGCAGCTTACAGCAGGCCCGCTACGATGCGCGTATCGATCAGCTGCGCCAGCTGCAGCAACGCTTTAAACCGTACCAGAAAATGTAAGGAGATCTCATGTCCGATACGGTCAAAATCTATCACAACCCGCGCTGCTCCAAGAGCCGCGACACGTTGAGCCTGCTGAAGGCTAACGGTATCGACCCTGAAGTGGTGCTCTATCTGGAGACGCCGCCGGATGCCGCCACGCTGCGCCAGCTGCTGAAAATGTTAGGAATGGCCAGCGCGCGCGAGTTAATGCGCCAGAAAGAAGATCTCTATAAATCGCTGGATCTCGCTAATCCGCAGCTCAGCGAAGATGCGCTGATCCAGGCAATGATCGATAATCCAAAACTGATTGAGCGCCCTATTGTCGTCAGCCACGGCGAGGCCCGTATCGGCCGCCCGCCGGAGCAGGTACTGGAGATCGTTAACTAGCATCATCCTGCCGCGGTTGGCTTCGGAAGCCGCGGCCCGCTACAGCTTGAGGATCTCTTTGACGAAAGGAATGGTCAGCTTGCGCTGGGCGGTTATAGAAGCGCGATCGAGCTGATCGAGCGTCATAAACAGCGAGCGCATTTCACGATCCAAGCGCTTGAGGAGGAACCGGCAGACGTCTTCCGGCATTTCAAAGCCGCGCAGCCTCGCCCGCAGCTGAAGCGCCTGGAGCTTATCTTCATCCGATAGCGGCTGCAGCTTGTAGATTTGTCCCCAGTCGAGGCGCGAGGCAAGATCCGGCAGGCCCAGCTTGAGCTGGCGCGGCGGTCGATCGCCGGTGATCAGCAGCCGGGTTTTACCGGATTCGAGGATGCGGTTGTAGAGGTCGAAAATCGCCATTTCCCACAGCTCATCGCCCGCCACGCATTCAATATTGTCGATGCAAACCAGCGATAGCTGCTCCATTCCGTCCAGCACTTCAGGAACAAACCACGTCCGTTTATCCAGCGGCACATAGCCCACCGCATCACCGCGCTGGGAAAGTTCCGCGCATGCTGCGTGCAGGAGATGGCTGCGCCCCGCCCCTTCGCGTGACCAGATATAGATGTATCCGCTATGCTCCTGCCGCAGCACATTTTGCAGGGCGGCAAGAAGAGAAGGGTTATCACCCGGCCAGAAACTTGCGAAAGTTTCATCATCGGGAAGATACAGTGGCAAAGAGAGCTGTGCCGGTGCGTTCAGATGGACCTCAACATAGGCTTTCAGAAAAACGCGGAGAGTTTAGCACAGAAATATGCAAGGAGAGAACCGGGCAGGATCGCCGCCCGGTATAAGGATCAATGTTTTGCTTCTTCGCTATCGGCAGCGTCGAGAACGACCTCTTCCGGACGCAAGACGCCGATCAGTTTAAAGATCAGACTCAGGCCGACGCCAACAATCGTCGCCAGCGCCATGCCTTTCAGTTCGGCGGCGCCGATATGCACTTTTGCACCGCTCACGCCGATAATCAGGATGACGGAGGTCAGAATCAGGTTCTGCGCCTTGTTGTAATCGACTTTTGATTCGATCAGCACGCGAATACCCGATGCGCCAATCACTCCGTATAGCAGCAGAGAGACGCCGCCCATTACCGGCAGCGGGATAATCTGGATCGCCGCCGCCAGCTTGCCGACGCAGGAGAGCAGAATCGCGATGATCGCCGCGCCGCCGATAACCCAGGTACTGTAAACGCGGGTAATCGCCATCACGCCAATGTTCTCGCCGTAGGTGGTGTTCGGCGTGGAGCCAAAGAAGCCGGAGATCACCGTGGAGAGACCGTTGGCAAACATTGAACGATGCAGGCCCGGATCGCGGATCAGATCTTTTTTGACGATATTGGCCGTTACCACCAGATGCCCAACGTGCTCGGCGATCACCACCAGCGCGGCTGGAAGAATGGTGAAAATCGCAAACCATTCAAAGCGCGGGGTGTAGAAGGTCGGCAGCGCGAACCAGTGGGCCTCGGCGATGGGCGTCGTGTCGACAACGCCCATTACGAAGGAGAGCGCGTAGCCAACCAGGACGCCGATTAAAATCGGGATAATCGCCAGGAAACCGCGGAACAGCACCGAACCGAAGACCGTCACCGCCAGCGTCACCATCGAAATGATGATGGTTTTGCTGTCCGGCGATTGTCCCTCTGCGGGCAGCAGACCGGCCATATTCGCCGCGACGCCCGCCAGCTCCAGCCCGATAACCGCAACAATCGCGCCCATCGCCGCCGGGGGGAACATCACATCAAGCCAGCCGGTGCCGGCTTTTTTGACAATAAAGGAGACGATGCAAAACAGCACGCCGCACATGATAAAGCCGCCGAGAGCGACTTCGTAGCCCAACGGTAGCAGAAGCAGTACCGGAGAAATAAACGCAAAGCTCGATCCCAGATAAGCCGGGATTTTGCCTTTGCAGATGAAAAGGTATAACAGCGTTCCGATGCCGTTAAACAGCAGTACCGTGGCCGGATTGATGTGAAACAGAACGGGCACCAGTACCGTTGCGCCAAACATGGCGAACAGATGTTGCAAACTAAGCGGGATTGTCTGTAAAAGCGGCGGTCTTTCACTCACCCCGATAGCACGGCGCGTCATGGCATTTTCCTCTGAGAGTCGTTTGTTGATTGCTGTTGGTGTGTTTTATTCAAAAAAAAGCCGACTCTTAAAGTCGGCTTTTTCTACTTCATCGTTTATTTCGTACCAAAAATCTTATCGCCGGCATCGCCGAGCCCCGGAATAATGTATCCGTGCTCGTTCAGGCCCTGGTCGATGGACGCGGTATACAGCTCAACGTCCGGATGCGCTTTCTCCAGCGCGGCGATACCTTCCGGCGCGGCCACCAGAACCAGCACCTTAATGCTGGAGCAGCCGGCTTTTTTTAGCAGGTCGATGGTGGCGATCATCGAGCCGCCGGTTGCCAGCATCGGGTCAACTACCAGCGCCATGCGTTCGTCGATATTGGATACCAGCTTCTGGAAGTAAGGAACCGGCTCAAGGGTCTCTTCGTTACGATAGATGCCTACCACGCTGATGCGCGCGCTTGGCACGTGCTCAAGCACACCTTCCATCATCCCCAGACCCGCGCGCAGAATCGGCACAACGGTAATTTTTTTACCCTTGATCTGCTCAACTTCTACCGGGCCGTTCCAGCCTTCGATGGTCACTTTTTCAGTCGCCAGATCGGCGGTGGCTTCATAAGTCAGTAAGCTGCCAACTTCTGAGGCGAGTTCACGGAAGCGTTTGGTGCTGATGTCGTGCTCACGCATCAGGCCCAGCTTGTGTTTGACGAGTGGGTGTTTCACTTCCACGATCTTCATTCTCTTTCTCCTCTGAGGGGCAGCCACAAAAAAAATCGCCGGATTATACCGCCTTTTTCCTTTTACGCCATAGCCGATATGTTTGACCGGGATCAACCAAAATGCTTTACGCTGCCTGAGCCAGTATAAAACAAAATAAAAAAAACCCCGCGAAAGCGGGGCTGAATGGGGCTTTAGGGCTGTTTATAGCTTTTCGCCGTTGCTGCTGATAACCTGCTGATACCAGGCAAAAGATTTCTTGCGGCTACGCGCCAGGGTGCCCTTACCTTCATTGTCTTTATCTACATAGATAAACCCGTAGCGTTTTTTCATCTCGCCGGTACCTGCGGAGACCAGATCGATACAGCCCCACGGGGTGTAGCCCATCAGGTCGACGCCATCCTCAACAACCGCTTTTTTCATCTCGGCGATATGGGCGGAGAGATAGTCGATACGGTACTGGTCATCTACCGAACCGTCCGCTTCGCGCACGTCAATGGCGCCAAAGCCGTTCTCCACAATAAACAGCGGCAACTGATAATGGTCCCAGAACCAGTTCAGGGAGTAGCGCAGCCCGACCGGATCAATCTGCCAGCCCCAGTCTGACTTCTGCACGTACGGATTGGAAACCAGGCTGGTGGTTTCGTCATAATCCAGCAGCGGATTGTCATCCGTTGCTTTCGTGGCAAACGACATATAGTAGCTAAAGCCAATATAATCGACGCAGCCCTGAGTCAGCGCCGCACGGTCTTCTTCGGTGATATCCAGTTTAAAACCGCGGCGCTCGAAGTAGTTCAGCAGGTGCTGCGGATATTTGCCGCGCACGTGAACGTCGGTAAACCAGTAGCGGCGATGCATGGCGTTCATCGCCATCATCATATCGTTGGGCGCGCAGCTCAGCGGGTAAATAGGACACATGGCGATCATGCAGCCCACCTGCAACGACGGGTTAATTTCGCGGGCGGCCTTAACCGCCAGCGCGCTGGCGACCAGCTCATAGTGCGCTGCCTGATACATCACCGGCTCACGGTCTTCACCCGGCAGATACTTCAGTCCGGAGTTAGTAAACGGGGCAAAATCTTCGTGGAAATTGGCCTGGTTATTGATCTCATTAAAGGTCATCCAGTACTTCACTTTATGCTGGTAGCGGGTAAACACCACCCGGGCAAAGCGGACGAAGAAATCAATCAGCTTACGGTTACGCCAGCCGCCGTACTCCGTCACCAGATGGTACGGCATTTCGAAGTGGGAGAGCGTAATCACCGGCTCAATGCCGTGCTTCAGGCACTCGTCGAACAGGTCATCGTAAAACTGCAGGCCGGCTTCGTTAGGTTCTTGCTCATCGCCCTGCGGGAAGATCCTCGTCCAGGCAATGGAGGTGCGGAAACACTTGAAGCCCATTTCGGCAAACAGCTGAACGTCGTCTTTATAACGATGGTAGAAATCAATCGCCTCGTGGTTGGGATAGTTTTTCCCTGGCAGGACGCCATCAGTGATTTCGCGCGGTACGCCGTGCGCGCCTGCGGTCATCACATCGGCGACGCTCACCCCTTTACCGCCCTCTTTCCAGCCGCCTTCCAGCTGATGCGCCGCTACCGCACCGCCCCACAGAAAACCTTCTTTAAATCCAGACATGTTCTCTCCCTATGCGCAGTCGCCGCTCTGCGACCGGTGTTGCTGATTGAAATGGTAAACCGCGCCTACCAGCCCGGCATCGTTGCCGTGGCTGACGGTGTCGAGATACTCCGCAATGCCAAACCAGGCCAGATGCTCGCGCAGCAGCGCCAGAAATCCCGGTCGTTCCACAATTCCACCGCCGATCAAAATCGTTTGCGGATCGAATAAGTTAACGAGGTTGTAAAGCCCGGTACCCAGGCCGTTAAAGAACTCAGCGACCAGCCGTCGACAGGTCGCGTCGCCCGCATCGTAGCGGTCAAAAATCTCTTCGCCGGTGACGTCATCCAGCGCTTTGCCGAGATGCTCAGCGTAGCGATGGCGCAGCACGCGCAGCGTGCAGTTTTCGTTCATCGAATAGCGCCGCACATCGCGGGTGCCCGGACGCGCGGTTTGCATATAACCGAATTCGCCGGCGCGGAAACGTGCGCCGTGGACCAACTGGTTATTACAGAAAATCGCCCCGCCGATGCCGGTGCCGATGGTCAGGACCAGGAAGTTGCTCATGTCGGCGGCTTTACCCCGCCAGCGCTCGGCCAGCAGCACGCAGTTAGCATCATTTTCAATGGCGACGGGCAATCGCACCTGCTGCTCAAGCCAGGCCTTGATAGCGAAGTTATCGAACTTACGGATGGCGCCGCCCATTTCGATAAAGCCGGTGTGCGGATTAACGTAGCCGGGAGCGCTGATCGCCACTCCTTTACATTCCGGGTGAGCGGCGATCCACGCCAGCATCGCCTGCAGGATCTGGTCGCCATCGCTGTCGATAAGGGTCTGCTTTCCTTTATCCAGCAGCTCGCCTTCGCGCGTCATTACCCCCATTTTTAACGCCGTGCCACCGATATCGAATGCGGCAATTTTCATCCTCAGCTTTCCTCCAGAATCCATCAAATTCTCGGTTTATCTCGCGTAGCAGCAGGAAAGAAACCGGTTTCAGTGGCATGATGATTATTCCTGAGAACGCTGGCAAGCAGAAGAATGTACCCGGTTTCATTTTCGTGAACGGTATCAAATTTGCGCACTTATCGGCCGTTTTACATCGACTGCAAAGCAGGCTCGCAAACGTTTGCTTTCCCTGTTAGAATTGCGCCGTTTTTTATTGCTACCGCAAACGCGTGGAGACTTCGCAGTGACCGATAAAACCTCTCTCAGCTATAAAGATGCCGGCGTGGATATTGATGCAGGCAACGCTCTCGTCGACCGTATTAAGGGCGTGGTGAAGAAAACTCGCCGCCCGGAAGTGATGGGTGGACTGGGCGGATTCGGCGCGCTGTGCGCGCTGCCGCAGAAGTATCGCGAGCCGGTTCTGGTCTCCGGCACCGACGGCGTCGGCACCAAGCTGCGTCTGGCGATGGACCTGAAGCGCCACGACACTATCGGTATCGACCTGGTCGCCATGTGCGTAAACGACCTCGTGGTTCAGGGCGCCGAGCCGCTGTTCTTCCTTGATTACTACGCGACCGGCAAACTGGATGTTGATACTGCGGCGAGCGTAATCAGCGGCATTGCCGAAGGTTGTCTGCAGTCAGGCTGCGCGCTGGTGGGCGGCGAGACGGCGGAAATGCCGGGCATGTATCACGGAGAAGATTATGACGTGGCTGGTTTCTGCGTCGGCGTGGTAGAAAAGTCAGAAATTATCGACGGCAGCAAAGTAGCCGATGGCGATGTGCTGGTGGCGCTGGCCTCCAGCGGACCGCACTCTAACGGCTACTCTCTGGTACGCAAAATTATCGAAGTCAGCGGCGTTGACCCGCAAACCACCGATCTCAACGGCAAACCGCTGGCTGACCACCTGCTGGCCCCGACCCGCATTTATGTGAAGTCCGTGCTCGACCTGATTGCCAACGTAGACGTGCACGCTATCGCCCATCTGACCGGCGGCGGCTTCTGGGAAAATATCCCGCGCGTCCTGCCGGACAACACCCAGGCGGTCATTGATGAATCTTCCTGGCAGTGGCCGGAAGTGTTCAACTGGCTGCAAACCGCGGGTAACGTCAGCAGCCACGAAATGTATCGCACCTTTAACTGCGGCGTCGGCATGGTAATCGCGCTGCCCGCAGACGCGGCGGATAAGGCGATTGCCTTCCTGAACGACAAAGGTGAAAACGCGTGGAAAATAGGGTATATCAAAGCCTCTGATTCCGAACAGCGTGTGGTCATTGAATGAAAAACATCGTGGTGCTGATTTCCGGCAACGGTAGCAACCTGCAGGCGATTATCGACGCCTGCGCCCGGAAAAAAATCAACGGCACCCTGCGTGCAGTCTTCAGCAACAAGGCCGACGCGTTCGGCCTTGAGCGCGCGCGCGCGGCGAATATTCCGGCTCACGCTCTCGCCGCCAGCCAGTTTGCCAACCGGGAAGCCTTCGATCGCGAGCTGATGCACGAGATCGACGCCTATGCGCCGGATCTGGTGGTACTGGCCGGCTATATGCGTATTCTTAGTCCGGCTTTTGTCGCCCACTATCAGGGGCGGATGCTGAATATCCACCCTTCCCTGCTGCCAAAATATCCGGGGCTGCATACCCATCGCCAGGCGCTGGAAAATGGCGATGAGGAGCACGGGACGTCGGTGCATTTCGTGACCGATGAGCTGGACGGCGGTCCGGTGGTATTGCAGGCAAAGGTGCCGGTTTTCGCTGAAGATACCGAAGACGACATTACCGCCCGCGTACAGGCGCAGGAACACGATATCTATCCCCTGGCTATTAGCTGGTTTGTCGACGGCCGCCTGCGCGCGGAGGGCAACGAAGCTTGGCTTGATGAAGTGAAGCTACCGCCGCAAGGCTACGCTGCCGAAGAGTAACCTCCCGCCCTGCGTTTATCCACGTGGGGCTTTTTTTTGATTAAAATCGTTTAACAATCAAATATATTGGAGAAATAATTCTTCTTACTGTCATATTGTTGTGACAGAGTGAATCGCTATGCGGAAAATTTCGTCATAATAGTCTATGTCCTGTGAGTAAAACGGAGTGTGAGCTGTAATGGGCCAGGAAAAGCTATACATCGAAAAAGAACTCAGCTGGTTATCCTTCAACGAGCGCGTACTTCAGGAAGCGGCGGACAAAAGCAATCCGCTGATCGAGCGCATGCGTTTTTTGGGGATTTACTCCAACAACCTCGATGAATTTTACAAGGTGCGCTTTGCCGAACTGAAGCGCCGCATCATCATTAGCGAAGAACAAGGCAGTACCGCACACTCTCGCCATCTGCTGGGAAAAATCCAGGCTCGCGTGCTCAAGGCCGATCAGGAGTTTGACGGTTTATACAATGAGCTGCTGCTGGAGATGGCGCGTAACCAGATTTTCCTGATTAACGAACGCCAGCTCTCCGTCAACCAGCAGTCCTGGCTGCGCAACTACTTCAAGCTGTATCTTCGTCAGCACATTACGCCGATCCTGATTAACCGCGAAACGGATCTGGTGCAGTTTCTGAAGGATGATTACACCTATCTGGCCGTCGAGATTATTCGCGGGGATAGCATCAATTACGCGCTTCTCGAGATTCCATCAGACAAGGTGCCGCGTTTTGTGAATCTGCCGCCGGAAGCGCCGCGCCGTCGCAAGCCAATGATTCTGTTAGACAACATTCTGCGCTATTGTCTGGATGATATCTTCAAGGGCTTTTTCGATTACGATGCGCTGAATGCCTACTCGATGAAAATGACGCGTGATGCCGAATACGATCTGGTGCATGAGATGGAATCGAGCCTGATGGAGCTGATGTCCTCCAGCCTGAAGCAGCGTCTGACCGCCGAGCCGGTGCGCTTCGTTTATCAGCGCGATATGCCGGACGCGATGGTCGAAATGCTGCGCGACAAGCTCTCCATCTCTAACTACGACTCTATGCTGCCGGGCGGTCGTTACCACAATTTTAAAGACTTTATCGGCTTCCCCAACGTCGGCAAAGCCAATCTGGTGAATAAACCGATGCCGCGTCTGCGCCATCTGTGGTTCGATAAATTCCGTAACGGCTTTGATGCAATTCGCGAACGCGACGTGCTGCTTTATTATCCGTACCACACTTTCGAACACGTGCTTGAGCTGCTGCGCCAGGCCTCTTTCGACCCGAGCGTGCTGGCCATCAAAATCAACATCTACCGCGTAGCGAAAGATTCACGAATCATCGACTCGATGATTCACGCCGCCCACAACGGTAAGAAAGTGACCGTGGTCGTGGAGCTACAGGCGCGTTTCGATGAAGAAGCCAATATTCACTGGGCTAAACGCCTGACCGAAGCTGGCGTGCACGTCATTTTCTCCGCCCCGGGTCTCAAAATTCACGCCAAGCTGTTCCTGGTTTCGCGTAAAGAGGGTGATGAAGTCGTGCGCTATGCGCACATCGGTACCGGCAACTTCAACGAAAAAACCGCGCGTCTGTACACCGACTATTCGCTGCTGACCGCCGATGCGCGCATCACCAATGAAGTCCGCCGGGTATTTAACTTTATCGAAAACCCCTATCGTCCGGTCAGCTTCGATTACCTGCTGGTATCGCCGCAAAACTCGCGCCGACTGCTTTATGAGATGATCGATCGCGAGATCGCCAACGCGCAAAATAGTCAGCCATCAGGAATCACCCTGAAGCTGAACAATCTGGTCGATAAAGGCCTGGTAGACCGCCTTTACGCCGCCTCCAGCTCAGGCGTTCCGGTTAATTTGCTTATTCGCGGCATGTGCTCGCTGATCCCTGGCCTCGAAGGAATCAGCGAAAATATTCGCGTCATCAGCATTGTTGACCGTTTCCTTGAGCATGACCGCGTTTATTGCTTTGAAAACGGCGGCGATAAGCAGGTTTGGCTATCGTCCGCGGACTGGATGACGCGCAATATTGACTATCGTATTGAAGTGGCCGCACCGCTGCTGGATCCGCGTCTGAAACAGCGCGTACTCGATATTTTCGATCTCCTCTTCAACGATACGGTCAAAGCACGCTATCTTGATAAAGAACTGAGTAATCGCTACGTGCCGCGCGGCAATCGCCGCAAAGTGCGCGCACAGATGGCGATATACGACTACCTCAAATCACTTGAACAGCCCGATTAACCTATGCCAATAAACGAAAATGCCCCTCGGCCGCAGGAGTTCGCTGCGGTCGACCTCGGTTCGAACAGTTTTCATATGGTGATCGCCCGTGTCGTTGACGGGGCAATGCAGATCATCGGTCGTCTGAAACAGCGCGTACATCTGGCCGACGGCCTGGATGAAAACTCTGTACTGAGCGAAGAGGCTATTGCGCGCGGGCTGAACTGCCTGTCGCTATTCGCCGAGCGCCTGCAGGGTTTTGATCCATCCAGCGTCTGCATCGTCGGCACGCACACGCTGCGCCAGGCGACAAACGCCGCAGAATTCCTCAAGCGCGCGGAGCAGGTCATCCCCTACCCGATTGAAATCATCCCCGGCAATGAAGAAGCGCGTCTGATTTTTATGGGCGTTGAGCATACGCAGCCGGAACGAGGCCGTAAGCTGGTTATCGATATCGGCGGCGGCTCTACCGAGCTGGTTATCGGCGAGGATTTCGAACCTCGCCTGGTGGAAAGCCGCCGTATGGGCTGCGTGAGCTTCTCTCAGGCCTATTTTGCTGGCGGCGTCATCAATAAAGAGAATTTCCAGCGCGCGCGACTTTCAGCCGTGCAGAAGCTGGAAACGCTGGCCTGGCAGTTCCGCATCCAGGGGTGGAACGTGGCCCTGGGCGCGTCCGGCACCATTAAAGCTGCTCACGAAGTGCTGGTGGCGATGGGCGAGAAAGACGGGTTCATCACTCCGGAGCGCCTCGAGATGCTGGTCGAAGAGCTGCTGAAGTATAAAAACTTCGACTCGCTGAGCCTGCCCGGGCTGTCTGAAGATCGAAAAGCCGTTTTTGCGCCCGGTCTGGCTATCCTGTGCGGAGTATTTGACGCGCTGGCGATTAAAGAGCTGCGCTTGTCCGACGGCGCGCTGCGCGAGGGCGTCCTGTACGAGATGGAAGGACGTTTCCGTCATCAGGATATCCGTAGCCGCACCGCGCAAAGCCTGGCGAACCAGTACAACATCGACCGTGAGCAGGCGCGACGCGTCCTGGAGACCACCACGCATATTTATGAGCAATGGCAGGAGCAGAATCCCAAGCTTGCCAATCCGCATCTGGCGGCGCTGCTGAAATGGGCAACCATGCTCCATGAAGTTGGCTTAAACATTAACCACAGCGGCATGCACCGTCATTCGGCTTATATTCTGCAACATAGCGATCTGCCGGGCTTTAATCAGGAACAGCAAATGCTGATGGCCACCCTGGTTCGCTATCACCGTAAAGCGATTAAGCTGGATGATTTGCCGCGTTTTACGCTGTTTAAGAAAAAGCAGTTTCTGCCGTTGATTCAGCTGCTGCGCCTTGGCGTGCTGTTGAATAACCAGCGCCAGGCGACGACCACGCCGCCGACCCTCACGCTGAAAACCGAGGCCAACCACTGGACGCTGACCTTCCCGCACGACTGGTTTAGCCAGAATGCGCTGGTACTGCTCGATCTGGAAAAAGAGCAGGAGTACTGGGAAGGCGTACCTGACTGGTGGCTAAAAATCAGCGAGGAAGAGAAGCCTGACGCGGCCAGCTAGTTTATCTCACGCGGGCCGGAATTCCGGCCCGTTGTCCTGTCAAGCCTCAACCAGCGCCTCAAGCGGCGCTGGTCTGCCAATCTCGTAGCCCTGCATATAGTCAATCCCCAGCGAAATTACCGCCTGGCGAATCTCCGGCGTTTCGACATATTCGGCCACTACCTGCATGTTTCTCATCCGGGCCAGCAGGCAAATGGAAGCAACGGCCTGATAGTCCAGACTGCTGGAGACCAGATTACGAATAAAACTGCCGTCAATTTTCAGCAAATCCGCATTCATCGTTTTCAGCCGCGCGTAGCTGGCATAACCGGTGCCAAAATCATCAATTGCCACCCGGCATCCCAGCTCCTGAAGCTGCGCCAGGGTTTTACGCGCCTGTTCCGGATTTGTCAGTGAATGGTTTTCAGTCAGCTCAAAAATAATCTGCCAGGGCTCAATGTCGTAATGCTCCAGCAGCGCTTGCACCTGTTGATGAAAATGGCTGTTGCTCACTGAAAAAGGTGAGATATTTATCGCCAGACGCATTCCCGGCAGCTTCTTGCGCTGCTTGTCCATAAACATAAGCGTATGTTCGAGTACCCAGCTATCAATACGCGCCGAGAAGCCAAACTCGTGTGCTACCGGTAAAAAGATATCCGGCATGACGATTTCATCATTGTCGTTCAACATCCTGAGCAGGACTTCGTGGTAGCTATCCCCGCGGATGCCGACAATCGGCTGCGCCATCAGGAGGAACCGATCCTGATCAAGCGCCTTCACCAGCTGATTCATTATCGCGACTTTGTCTTTCAGCTCTTGCTGCAGATTGATGGCGCCGCGGCGCTGTAAGTTTTCAGGGCTTCCGGTCGCCAGAGAAAGGTCGGCCGCGCTGTTGAGTTCGCCAAGCAGCAAATGCAGATGCATCACCGGCGAGCGAACGTTGCAATAGCTGAATCCCACGGGCGGCTGCAGCGGCATACCATTCCAGACAAAACGAAATTTTTTGAGGTGCTCATAGAGCTGGGGAATGCGCTGCTGATGGCCTTCACTGTTCAGATGAACCACCAGCTCATGCCCTGCCATCTGGTAGATATCCTCCCCAGGGCGCAGTAACTCGCTGAGCGACTCGGCCAGCAGCTGCTTGTACTGAATACGCAACAGAACACCGTAGTGGCGGCCCAATATTTCCAGTTCAGGAATGCGCAGGAAACACAGCACGGACCAGGAGGATTTATTTAACGCCCGACTCAGCGCCCGGATATTAGGCAAGCGAACGACCGGATCGATGAAGGCCATCCGACGCATGCGCGAGTAAAAAACTCGCTGCTGCGTCGCCAGCATTGCCATATAGGCGATAATAAATGAAAACACCAGATAACTGGAGGAGGTGATCGCCAGCTGATTGTTATAAATCGGGGAATGCGGGAGATATTGATAGTGAAAGTGAATAATAATAATTAAAACAAGTGACCAGACTAATGAAATAAAGCGATAGCCAAAGCGCATCGCCCCCCATAACATCACCGGCATCAGCAAGGATAACGTATAATTTGTACTGAATATGGTGCTCGTACTATTCAGCGGCATCAATAGAAGGAATAATAGAATTACCAGCACTGCTGCCCATATAACAAATTCAAAGCGCTTTATTTTTGGATCGATCTGTAAGCGAATTTGCGATATAAACCCGCGGATATAAAGCGGATTGCGGATAGTTCGAATAACGAAGTAGCACAACGGCACGCCGGTTAAACATCCCGCCATCAGGGCCTGAAAGGTGATAAGCGAACGCAAACTTAAGGGATTGACCCCTATCAACCCGGTAGCGCGTGGATGAATGCCCAGATACTCGGCCAGCTGCGACAGGATAAGAAAGATCAGGGACGGCAACAGCATCTGCCAGAACAATCGCTGAGGCATCAGACTTACGTTGCCATGCGAGATTTGCTGCCTTCGCGGGACAAAAACGCGATAACCGCCCCAGCATAAAACGGTCGGAATAAGAAAATGGAAAATGACGCCGATAGTATCTTCCAGCGACATGCCGCGCGTAATGGAAAGCAACAACCCGAGAACGATCCCCGGTAATGCGGCCCAGCCGAAAAACAGCATCAGGCTCAGTACTAGCGCCAGGGGTAAATAGTAAAGAGAGACTTCATTACCATCCAGCAACGCAACGGTATTAGCCCATCGTGACACGGGAAGCAAACATACAGGTAAGATAAGCGGTAGCGCCCACCATTTATCCCGATATTGCCTGTAAAGTTTAATTAAGTTCATAGATGCTCTACGGATAACCCTAAATCCTGCAGGGTGTATTCAGGCAGGCATCCAACCAACCGTCATAATCGCGCTAGGAATAACAACGCGGAACTGGCTGGTGATTTTAGTTATCGCTGCGAACAGACGATTGATATAAATCAAGAAATCACGTAGCTGATATTAATAATACCGTTTTTTTAACATTCATCCGCCATAAGCAGAAAGCATGTAAATACGAGGATTATCTTATATAACATTAATTAATGTTTTGCCTGCGGGATTTTTACATCCTCATCAATTGACCCTTCCGCTTTCCTGTGCCTTAATACGCACATCGCCCAGCCTTTGGGTATACTTTAAGGAACCTTTTGTGAGTCAGGCACCCAGTATGCGTAAACGACATCGATTTAACCGTCGCATGACCCGTATCGTACTGCTTATCAGCTTTATCTTCTTCTTTGGACGCTTTGTCTACTCCTCCATTGGTGCCTGGTACCATCATCAGGACAAAAAGCAATCGCAGCAATCCACTATCACCGTTGAGCCTTCGGATTCAGCAAAAGCGCCTGAGCAAAAATAAACGCTCAAAAAGACTAATGCCGAAGCACAACCAGCACACCAGCCATCACTAACAATGTGCCCGCTATTTGTGCCAGCGAAATGGGTTCTCCCAGTAACCACCAGCTAAAGAATACGGTTAGCATTGGTCCCAGAAGGCCGATCAGCACGGCGCGTTCCGCACCAATGCGCTGCACGGCCGCCGACTGCCAGAAGATCGGTAATACGGTTGAGAAGAGCGCCATCGCGCCACACCATAGATATACCTGCCACGGCAGGTTAAGCGCGGATAACGGTTGAGCAAGATAAAAATGGGTTTGCGTGGCAAGAGATGAAACCAGCAGGGCAAGAACCGAGAACTTCATCGACCCCATACGCCGGATTGCCACCTCTGACCCGGCATTATAAATGGCATACAGTAAGGCCGCAGCGGCGATCAGACCACCACCGAGCACCAGGCTGTGCATATCACCGCTAATCTGGAGATCGTGGACAAACGCCAGCAGAATTCCCGACCAGGAGAGCGCTAAGGCCAGGAGTACCTTTTTTTCGAAACGCTTACCCAAAAACAGGACGCCAATCAGAATAGTGAGCGCCGGGTAGGTAAATAAGATCAGCCGCTCAAGCCCGGCGGTAATATAGCGCAGGCCCATAAAATCCAGGATCGCCGAACCGTAATACCCCACTATTCCCAGCAGCAGTAGCAGCAGATAATCACGACGCTGCAGTGGTACACCGCTACGCAGCACCCGTAGAGCAACCAGGATAACGAAAGGTAACGACAGGGTCATCCGCAGCATGAGTAAAGTAATGGCATCTACCGTTGCCTGCTCGTAGGCAAGCTTGACGAATATTGCCTTAAACGAGAAACCAAAAGCCGCGCAGACGGAAAATAGCACGCCGATCAGCTGTGAAGATGACGCTTTATTCATCGTGAGGCCTGCTGCAATAAAGCTATCTGTCGCCACATCTCCGGCGAGTTTGAATACATAGGGAAATGCCCGCAATGCGGAATTTCCGCCAACTTTACACCACGGCGGGCAATAGAAGATAAATAGCTTAGCCCGGCATTCTGGTCGCCGTACATAAACATTTTTGGACACGGTAAATTAAGGAATTTCGCCATTAGCTCACCGTGGTCAGAATAATCCACCATCGAAGAGAAAATCCCCGGCACCGCTTCAGCGCGAACCTTTTGCGGCAGGCTGCTGGCATAGAGCGCGCTGGCCCAGGCTGGCGATTGGCGAGTGCGTTCAATAAAGCGCGCGAAGAAACGTTCCGCGTCCGGCTCAGCATATTGCACAATTTGCCGGCTCAAAAAGCAGTCTTCCGGCGCGATATTGCCCTCAATATTCACAAAACTTAGCACTCGCTCGGGGAAAGCGTGCGCCAGCAGAAGCGATGTTAATCCTCCCATTGAATGCCCGACCAGGTGAAAGCGCGTAAACCCCGCGTGGGAAATCACCTTCAGCGCCGTCTCAAGCAGAAAGGGTAACCCCATCTTGCTGTAATCAGCGCATTGGCTCTCACCACAACCCGGTGCATCCCAGGCAATAAACGGCTGCCCCTCAAAGGCTCGATGGCGCACGAAATCAGCGTAATCCTCTTTGCTGGAGCCAAAACCGTGAAGAAAGACGACCGGCTCCCCCGTTCCTTCACGGCTAATGGACGCGATATCAAGCCCGATGCCCTGCACCGTCATTGGCAAGCGCTGCCATGTCAACTCCGGCTGTATTTTCATCATATCCTCATTGCTTATCATTCCTGGGCTGGAATCATAACCAGCTATGTTGATATGTAAATTCTTATAAAATAAACTCTGTGATACTAAATAAGTAACAGAATATCTCTCATGAGCAATATTGATTTTCGTCGTATTAAGCAGCTGTGGATGTTTCTAGCAGTAGCGGAAGAGGAACACTTTGGCCGCGCGGCGCTGCGCCTCGGGATGTCACAACCGCCGCTAACGGAACAAATCAAACTCCTGGAGCACGGGCTGAAACTCCAGCTGTTCGAGCGTTCGCGGCGCGGGACCCGCCTGAGTCCGGCCGGAGCCGCACTCCTGCCCGCGGTACGCCAGTTCGCCGACCAGCTCAGCCAGTTGGGCAGAACCGTCGATGAAATCGCCGCAGGCCACTCGGCGGTATTGAATATCGGGGCGATAACCTCGGCCATGCTGGAGACCTTACCCCCACTGCTTGAGGAGCTTAAGCGCGCTACGCCCGGGCTAACAATATTTATCCGGGAAATCGATAGTGTCGATGCGATCCCCGCACTGGAGAACGGTGAACTGGATCTGGCTTTTGTGCGCCTGGAAGGTGAGACCGAAGGCCACATCACGACTTTGCCGCTGGAAGAGTCACGCCTGGCTGTCGCGCTACCGGTCGATCATCCGCTGGCCTTACAGCATCGCGTCAGCCTGCGCGCGCTGGCAAAGGAGCCGATGGTAATGTCTGCTCGCCAGGTCAGCCCGGCCTGGTTTGATCTCCTCACCTCGCTGTGTCGCACCCACGGCTTTACTCCCCGCATTCTGCATGAGGTCCGCTCGGTAAGTTCACAAATTGCGTTCGTCAGCTGCGGCCAGGGCATCGCGCTGGTTCCCGCCTCCACCCGCAAACTGGCGCCGGCTAATGTGGTGATAAAGGCCCTGGAAGAGAAGCAGATGGTTGTTACCGCGGCGGCGGCGTGGAACAGCGAGCGTCACCACCCGCTGGTTGATTCAGCCATTGCTTTATTGAAAACACGCTACGCCTGACCATTCTCCAACTTCTGCAGTAAACGCAGGATCTCAGCAATACCTTTGCTGATAATTTTATCCTGCCGCATGATTATGCCTAACTGACGATGCAGCAGCGGAGTCAGTGATTGAACATTTAAGCCAATACGATCCTGCGGATGCTCTACCGCCATTCTCGGCACAATGCTGAACCCCAACCCCGCACGTACCATGCGCTTAATCGCCTCAATGCTGCCTAACTGCATGACTGGCGCTATCGCCCGCCCATCGGCAAGAAACCAGCCATCGATCAGATCCCGGGTTCCGCTTCCCGATTCAAAAGCGATTAGCGGTAATGATTGCAGAATCTCTGGCGTCAGCGACCACGGTAACTCATCCTGCCCATCGCTGAAAATACACACAAACTCCTCCTCTAACACCGGCATAACCGCCAGACTGCGTCCATTCGCCGGTAGCGTACAAAGCCCAAGGTCGAGCCGATTCTCTTCAATAGCCCGAACCACCTCAAGCGTATTGCCAACCGTGACCCTCACCGTCAATAAAGGATGCTCATGATGTAGCTTCTGCAGTAACGGAGGTAGCAGATGAATACAGGCGGTTGCTCCGGATCCCTGCGTTACCGAGCCGCTGATTTCACGATTGAATTCACTCACCGATTGCACCGCCGCGCCCACCGCCTGTTCAATCCGATCGCTGTGGGCCAGCAGGGCGATACCGGCCGCCGTCGCTTTAATTCCCCGCCCGGTGCGCTCAAGCAGCCTGGTTTGTAGAAACTGTTCCAGCTGACGTACCTGCAGGCTGACCGCAGGCTGCGACAATCCCAGTACGTCTGCCGCAGCGGAGAAGCTCCCGCGCTGTACGACCAGGCGGAACGTCGCCAGATTTCCCAGATTGAGCGTCATCATCACAAAGTTTCTCTTATAAGGGTCATAAACGGACCGGCCTGCCTGCACAATAGCGCGCAAGGTATGCTGCCGACAACAGCGTAACTGAATGGAAAATCATGAATACACCTGCGAACTCGCACTCCGCGCCGGGCTTTATCACGCTGGCCGCCGGATGCAATCAGCTGATTAACTGGGGAATCTCGTTTTATATGCCCGGCACTTTTGCCAGGGCTATCGGTCTGGAGACCGGCTGGACCGCCACGGAAATCTATTTCGGACTGACCCTCGCCATGCTCATGATGGCGACGCTTTCTCCGTTTATCGCCCGGCTTCTGGCCCGCTTTGGCGGCCAGCGAATAGTGATTACCGGTACGCTGGCGATTTCAGCGGGGTGTCTGCTGATGGCTTACGTCCATAGCCTGACGGGCTGGTTCGCCGCCTGGCTTCTGACCGGCATCGGTATGCGGCTGGCGCTGTACGACGCGCTGTTCGCGGCGCTGGTGAATCTTTACGGGCAGCGTGCCAGGTTGACCATATCGCGCGTGACGCTGGCCGGAGGATTAGCCTCGGCCCTGTTCTGGCCGCTTGGCGCCTGGCTGCTGACGCGGATGGACTGGCGGCACGCGCTGCTAATCTACGCCCTGTTTGGCCTGCTTAGCGCTCTGCTGTTGTGGAAAATGCCGAATACCAAGTTACCGTTGCCGGTAAGGGTGAAAAAAAACCAGCAGCTGTCAAAGCATGATAGACGTCCGGCCCTGCTGTACGCGTCGTTGATTGCGCTGGTTACCTTTGTATCCAACGGCACGTCAACGCATCTTCCCGAGTTCATCGCCAGCGTTGGGCTTCCTGTCGCGGTGGGAATGCTATGGGGAATTGGACAAACCGGCGCGCGCTTTCTCGAAGTGGTATCCGGCTCCGCGCTCACGCCGCTGCGGCTAACGATATTGACGACCTCGCTGATGCCGCTCTGCTTTGCGCTTGGACTGAGCGGCGCTTTTCTGTCGTGGGCGGCCGGCGGATTTGTACTGGGTTACGGCGCGATCAACGGCCTGACCACCGTGTTTAAGGCCACTTTACCGCTGCAGCTCTTTGCCACCGAGGATTATGCCCGGCTAACCGGCATTCTGTTGATTCCCGCGCAACTGCTGGCCGCCATATCGCCGTTTGCCTACGCATGGCTAAATCATCATTTCGGGTTGAGGGGAAGCTTAGCCGTTTCCGCCGTGCTGGCTGTGATGGTGGCAGCTTTGGCGATGGCCATTGCATGGTGTCAGCGGGAGAATACGCCAGCGGCGATTGAAGAACGGGGATAACAGTAGAAGCCCGGCGTATCGGTATTCATCGCCTGAGGTAATTCCGTAATCCTTTGATATTAACATGAAAAATGCCATTAATGACGTCAATCATTAATGGCATTATTTTTATTCAATTACCGCAAAGAACAAATTTTATTCCCACTCAATGGTCGCCGGCGGCTTACCGCTGATGTCATACACCACGCGGGAGATACCGTTGACTTCATTGATGATGCGGTTGGACACGCGGCCGAGGAAATCGTACGGCAGGTGCGCCCAGTGTGCGGTCATAAAGTCGATGGTTTCAACTGCGCGCAGGGAGACCACCCAGTCGTACTTACGGCCATCGCCCATTACGCCGACGGAACGCACCGGCAGGAAAACGGTGAACGCCTGGCTCACTTTGTTGTACAGGTCAGCTTTGTGCAGCTCTTCAATGAAGATGGCATCCGCGCGACGCAGCAGGTCACAGTACTCTTTCTTCACTTCGCCCAGCACGCGCACGCCGAGACCCGGGCCCGGGAACGGGTGACGATACAGCATGTCGTACGGCAGGCCCAGCTCGAGGCCAATCTTACGCACTTCATCTTTGAACAGCTCGCGCAGCGGTTCAACGAGGCCCATCTTCATCTCTTTCGGCAGGCCGCCCACGTTGTGGTGAGATTTGATAACGTGCGCTTTGCCGGTTGCGGAAGCCGCAGACTCGATCACGTCAGGGTAGATAGTCCCCTGCGCCAGCCATTTCACGTCTTCCAGCTTCAGCGCTTCTTCGTCAAACACTTCAACAAACACGCGGCCGATGATTTTACGCTTCGCTTCCGGATCGTTTTCGCCCGCCAGCGCAGCCAGGAAACGCGCCTCGCCTTCGACGTGAACGATGTTCAGACCGAAACGATCGCCGAACATATCCATAACCTGCTGAGCTTCATTAAGACGCAGCAGACCGTTATCCACGAAGACGCAGGTCAGGTTTTTGCCGATAGCGCGATGCAGCAGCATTGCGGTAACAGACGAGTCCACGCCGCCGGAGAGGCCGAGAATGACTTTATCGTCGCCCACTTGCTGACGAATACGTTCGATGGCGTCGTCGATAATTTTGGCCGGGGTCCACAGCGCTTCACACTGGCAAATCTCGCGTACAAAACGCTCCAGCATGCGCAGGCCCTGACGGGTGTGGGTCACTTCCGGGTGGAACTGCACGCCGTAGAAGCGCTTCTCTTCGTTGGCCATAATGGCGAACGGGCAGGTTTCGGTGCTGGCAACGGTAACGAAGTCAGACGGGATGGCGGTGACTTTGTCGCCGTGGCTCATCCAGACGTCCAGCATAGCGTTGCCGTCCGCGCTCAGCGCATCTTCAATGCCGTGGATCAGCGCGCTATCGGTCTGAACTTCAACCTGCGCGTAGCCAAATTCACGCTCATTAGAGGCTTCAACGTGGCCGCCCAGCTGCATCGCCATGGTCTGCATACCGTAGCAGATGCCAAAGACCGGCACGCCAGCTTCGAAGACATACTGCGGGGCGCGCGGGCTGTTATCTTCGGTAGTGCTTTCCGGGCCGCCGGAAAGAATGATGCCGTTAGGATTGAACTCACGAATTTGAGCTTCAGTCACGTCCCATGCCCACAGTTCACAGTAGACACCTAATTCACGAACGCGACGCGCAACCAGCTGGGTGTATTGAGAACCGAAGTCCAGGATAAGAATACGATGTTTATGAATGTTATCCGTCATTGACGATAATTCCGAGGCAAGTGATACAGGTTAAATAAATCGCCCGGCGCGTGGCCGGGCGATGAAAATCAGGAGCCCATGCGGTAGTTCGGGGATTCCTTGGTAATGGTCACGTCGTGAACGTGACTCTCCTGGATACCCGCGCCGCTGATGCGCACGAATTCCGCTTTGGTCCGCAGGGTGTCGATGGTACCACAACCGGTCAGGCCCATACAGGAGCGCAGTCCGCCCATCTGCTGGTGAATAATCTCTTTCAGACGGCCTTTATAGGCGACGCGACCTTCGATACCTTCCGGTACCAGTTTGTCGGCGGCGTTATCGGTCTGGAAGTAGCGATCGGAGGAGCCTTTAGACATCGCGCCAAGGGAACCCATACCGCGGTAAGATTTGTAAGAACGCCCCTGGTAGAGTTCGATTTCGCCCGGGGACTCTTCGGTACCCGCCAGCATCGAGCCAACCATGACGGCTGAAGCACCAGCGGCGATGGCTTTGGCGATATCGCCGGAGAAACGAATACCGCCGTCGGCGATAACCGGAATACCGGTGCCTTCCAGCGCTTCAACCGCGTCAGAAACGGCGGTGATCTGCGGAACGCCCACGCCGGTCACGATACGCGTCGTACAGATGGAGCCAGGACCGATACCCACTTTCACCGCGCTGCAGCCGGCTTCCGCCAGCGCACGTGCGCCCGCGCCGGTCGCCACGTTGCCGCCGATGATTTGCAGGTCAGGATATTTTGCGCGGGTATCGCGAATACGCTGCAATACGCCCTCAGAGTGACCGTGAGAAGAGTCGATCAGCAGAATATCGACGCCCGCGGCAACCAGCGCATCAACGCGCTCTTCGTTACCCGCGCCCGCGCCAACCGCTGCGCCAACGCGCAGGCGACCCTGCTCATCTTTACAGGCGTTCGGTTTACGTTCCGCTTTCTGGAAATCTTTAACGGTGATCATGCCGAGAAGATGGAAGCTGTCATCCACAACAAGGGCTTTCTCAACGCGTTTTTCATGCATTTTGGCAAAGACCACTTCGCGGCTTTCACCTTCGCGAACGGTAACCAGACGCTCTTTCGGCGTCATATATACGCTAACCGGCTGGTTCAGGTCGGTGACGAAACGCACATCGCGGCCGGTAATGATGCCGACCAGCTCATTGTCTTCGGTCACAACCGGATAGCCAGCAAAACCGTTGCGTTCAGTCAGCTCTTTAACTTCGCGCAGAGTCGTAGTCGGCAGAACGGTCTGCGGGTCGGTAACCACGCCGGACTCATGCTTCTTCACGCGCTTAACTTCTTCCGCCTGACGCTCGATAGACATGTTTTTATGAATAAAACCGATGCCGCCTTCCTGTGCCAGGGCAATTGCCAGACGCGCTTCCGTCACGGTATCCATTGCTGCGGAGAGCATAGGAATATTCAGGCGAATGGTTTTCGTCAGCTGGGTGCTGAGATCGGCGGTGTTTGGCAGAACGGT
Source organism: Klebsiella sp. CN_Kp100 (assembly GCF_040065315.1). Lineage (NCBI taxonomy): Bacteria > Pseudomonadati > Pseudomonadota > Gammaproteobacteria > Enterobacterales > Enterobacteriaceae > Klebsiella > Klebsiella sp. CN_Kp100. The sequence continues at coordinate 86,734 of NZ_JBEAIJ010000043.1, read as the reverse complement.
TGAATGAGCGGGAACGAGGAGGACGTCGTCAAACGTCAGAGCTTCTTTAGCGATACGTAGCATGGGCAATATCTCGACCAGGGTGGATAAATATTGCCGTGGCATTATACAGAGCGTAACCGATTGCATCTACCCTTTTTTGCAAATAATACTTGCGATCCCCTCTCAGCAGGTTACTATCGACTGAATAACCTGCTGATTTAGAATTTGATCTTGCTCACATGTTGCCATCTCAATCCCCCTCAATTTACACGGTTAGCCGCCTCAATCAGTCGGTCCGGCTGCTGCTGGAACGTGAAATGGGCCAGGTATGGATCAGCGGCGAGATTTCCAATTTCAGCCAGCCCTCTTCCGGTCACTGGTACTTTACCTTAAAAGACGATAACGCCCAGGTGCGCTGCGCAATGTTTCGCAACAGCAACCGCCGGGTGACCTTCCGTCCGCAGCACGGGCAGCAGGTGCTGGTTCGCGCCAACATCACCCTTTACGAGCCGCGCGGCGATTATCAGATTATCGTGGAGAGCATGCAGCCTGCGGGCGAAGGACTGCTTCAGCAGAAGTATGAACAGCTGAAGGCCGCCCTGGCGGCGGAAGGCTTGTTCGATCAGCAGCATAAAAAAGCGCTTCCCTCCCCTGCGCACTGCGTAGGCGTCATTACCTCTAAAACCGGCGCCGCGCTGCATGATATTTTACAGGTGCTCAAGCGTCGCGACCCTTCCCTGCCGGTGATTATTTATCCGACCGCCGTTCAGGGCGAAGACGCACCGGGACAGATTGTTCGCGCGATTGAACTGGCCAACGCGCGCCGCGAATGCGACGTACTTATCGTCGGACGCGGCGGCGGTTCGCTGGAAGATTTATGGAGTTTTAACGACGAGCGGGTGGCGCGGGCGATATTTAGCAGTCCGATTGCCATCGTCAGCGCCGTGGGCCATGAAACTGACGTCACTATTGCCGATTTCGTCGCCGACCTGCGCGCGCCAACGCCTTCCGCGGCGGCAGAAATGGTCAGCCGTAACCAGCTGGAGCTGCTGCGCCAGCTCCAGTCAGGACAGCAGCGTCTTGAGATGGCGATGGACTACTTCCTTGCCAACCGCCATCGTCGCTTTACCCAGATATTTCACCGCCTGCAGCAGCAGCATCCTCAGCTGCGCCTTGCTCGCCAGCAAACGGAGCTGGAAAGGTTGCGTCAGCGCATGCGTTTCGCTCTTGAGACGCAGATGAAGCGCGCCGATCAGCGCCAGCAGCGCGCTACGCAGCGTCTGAATCAGCAAAATCCGCAGCCGCGTATTCACCGTGCCCAGAGCCGTATTCAACAGCTGGAATATCGCCTGGCGGAAAATATCCGCAGCCGCCTCGGCGAGCAGCGCGAGCGCTTCGGCAATATGGTCACGCATCTGGAGGCCGTCAGCCCGCTGGCGACGCTCGCCCGCGGCTATAGCGTGACTTCCGCCAGCGACGGCAAAGTGCTGAAGCAGACCAAACAGGTACACGAGGGAGACCTTCTCACTACCCGCCTGAACGATGGCTGGGTGGAGAGCGAAGTGAAAAACATCACGCCGGCGAAGAAAACGCGCTCCCGTAAAAAAGCCTGATTATTCTGCCTTTTCAACCGGGGATAACTATACTGCTCTCATGCCCTTTTTAAACGGTTCTATCCGGCTAAGGAGCGTGATATGCCTGTTGCTTATCCTCGTTATGTGATTCCACCCTATATTTTACGCCGCATTGTCGACCATGGCTCGCTTCAGCAGCAGCGCTGCGCGCAGAATACCCTCAGCCATGTTCAGTCCCTGATGGCGCATGTTCCCGGACGCCCCGCGGCGCCCCATGTCACCACGCCGGGCCAGCTTGAGCGCGACATTTACGATGCCGGGCAAACCCAGGAACTACCGGGAACGCAGGTCCGTTTTGAGGGGCAGCCCTCCAACGGTGATGTGGCCGTTGATGAAGCCTATGACTATCTCGGCATCACCCATGAGTTTTTCTGGAAGAGCTACCAGCGCGATTCTCTGGATAACCGCGGGCTAAAGCTCACCGGCAGCGTCCACTATGGCCACGAATATCAAAATGCGTTCTGGAACGGCCAGCAAATGGTATTTGGCGACGGTGATGGCGAGATTTTTAATCGCTTTACTATCGCCATTGACGTCGTCGCGCACGAGCTAAGCCATGGCGTGACGGAGAGCGAAGCCGGTCTTATCTACTTCGAACAATCTGGCGCGCTTAACGAATCACTCTCGGACGTCTTTGGCTCGCTGGTCAAACAATATCAGCGCCAGCAAACGGCGGACAAGGCGGACTGGCTAATAGGTGAGGGACTGCTCGCGAAAGGCATTCACGGCAAAGGTCTGCGCTCTATGTCTCAGCCCGGCTCCGCTTACGATGACCCCATCCTTGGCAAAGATCCGCAGCCCGCTCACATGAAAGATTTTGTGCATACCCAGCAGGATAACGGCGGCGTACATATCAATTCCGGCATTCCTAATCACGCCTTTTATCTCGCCGCCCGCGCGATCGGCGGTTTTGCGTGGCAAAAAGCGGGCCACGCCTGGTATGACGCAGTGTGTGATAACTCTCTGGCAAAAGACGCTGATTTTTCAACCTTTGCCAGGCTCACGGTTCGCCATGGCGAAAAACGTTTTGGCAAAGAGATCGCTGATGCCATTACTCAAGCCTGGGGGCGCGTCGGAGTGGTGCTATGAATCTTGCCGATCTTAGCGATGATGCGATTATTGAGCTGGCTCGCGAGGGGGGCGTCGCCTGGATCCCGGCGCTCAGTGGAATGCGTAAGATTGTGGTTGCGAAGCTCAACGAGCAACAGAAGCAGCGGATCGCTTCAATTCTTCAACAATCGCTACCGCTGGGCAAGCCGCCGGGGCAGCCCGACTCGCCGGGCAGAGGCGACCAGCGTTTTTTTCGCATTCAGATCGTCAGCGAGCAGCACTACCACAGCCTGATTATTCTCATCCCGGAGGAGCGTGCGCCAGAATCACTGGTTGAACTCTGGCGCGACGGTGAAAGCTGCGTCAGCGATAAAAATTAAACCGGCACAAACTCGACGCGTTTTTTTGAAATCAGCCCGTGGCCATTCTGACAAAAATAATCTACCGCGCCGCAGGCTTTTAATACTTCCAGCGGCTTGTGGCAGTCCGGGCAGCGGGCTTCAACAACATACTCTTTCGCGCAATGCGCGCAGTGGGCGCTATTGCCCTGCACAGCAAGCTGCGCATGGCACACGGGGCAATCAAATTCCATGGTGACTCCTGACGACGGGTATGTGGCTTTATTTTATCACGGTTGCACAATCTGTGGCTGCTGCCAGCCATTGAACTCCAGCAGACTATTCGCTCCCGGGCGGATCGCCGCGTTTATTTTACTCACCCTGCATACTGAACCGGGACTGAGCAAAAGCGTCGTACACCTGCTTATCGGTGAACGGCGGGAAGGTGGCCCGTTTAGCGGCATCAATCAGCGCAGCGCAATATTTTTTATTACCTTCACTCGTTGTGATGCTATTCAGTTTCCCCTCATAGCTGAAACTCACATGGATCGTGCATTTTTTCCCCGTCCAGCCGTAGCGATTGGATAATCGGGAATCAATAGACTCTTTTATCGATCTCGCCTGCCTGCCATATTCATCATCATCGCTGAATCGTCCAGAGCTACAGCTCCCAAGCGCTGAAGTTTTATGACAGTCAGCAGGATGAAACGGCGTACAGCTGCTGGTTAATATGACCAAAGCGAACATCACGATTGTTTTTTTCATATCCCTGTTCCCGGCGTTTATTTCGATTGTCCCTACGTTATTTCACGTGCATTCATCTTAGCGAAAAGGGACGCCACCGCTTCGAATACTGCCGGGCTGGTTTGGCGCTGGCACCTCAACGGAACACGGCCCCGGCGTGAAATGAATGGTAATGATGTTATTGCTGGAAGGCTTCCCTTTAACGTATCGCCATTTTCCCATTGCGGCCCTGACTTCATTATCAAACATTCCGGAGGGATCGGAGCTTAATAACTGAACGTTAGTCACCCGCCCATTCTCGTCAACGTCAAATTGCGCTTTAACCTGACCCGGTATCCCTTTTTTTGCGGCTTTCGCTGGATAAGCAGGCTTAACGCGCGGTTCAACAGGTTGTGATTCAGCGGTACAGGCTATGGGAAAAAGAAACAGCATCAGGAGAGTTAAGAAGCTTTTCATTCTGACCTCATTGTCACAAAAATATTTATCCTCCCTGGTTTTTCTCACATTTATAACGCAGCCTCAAGCGAGTTTATTATTCTGCGCATGATCGGTGGCCGATAATAAAAAAGCCCGACGGATGCGGGCTTTCTATTTTTAATGCTGACGGATAGCTTATTTGCCTTTCTTGATGTGTTTAATCAAGCGCTTACGCTTACGCATCTGATTAGGCGTCAGAGTATTACGTTTGTTGGCAAACGGGTTTTCCCCTTCCTTGAACTGAATGCGAATTGGCGTGCCCATCACTTCCAGTGATTTACGGAAGTAGTTCATCAGGTAGCGCTTATACGAATCCGGCAGATCTTTAACCTGATTACCGTGAATAACCACGATCGGCGGGTTATAACCCCCGGCGTGGGCATATTTCAGCTTCACGCGACGACCGCGCACCAGCGGCGGCTGATGGTCTTCGGCAGCCATGGTCATGATGCGGGTCAGCATAGCGGTACCCACGCGACGGGTTGCGCTGTCGTACGCTTCGCGCACGGATTCAAACAGGTTGCCTACGCCGCTACCGTGCAGCGCGGAGATAAAGTGCACGCGGGCAAAGTCGATAAAGCCCAGACGGTAGTCCAGAGTCTCTTTCACCTGCTCTTTAACTTCCTGGCTCAGGCCGTCCCATTTGTTAACGACAATCACCAGCGAGCGACCGCTGTTGAGGATAAAACCCAGCAGAGAGAGATCCTGATCGGAAATCCCCTCCCGCGCATCAATCACCAGCAGCACCACGTTGGCGTCTTCGATCGCCTGCAGGGTTTTAATCACCGAGAATTTCTCGACGACATCGGTGATCTTACCGCGTTTGCGCACGCCGGCGGTGTCAATCAGCACGTATTCACGCTCGTCGCGCTGCATCGGGATGTAGATGCTGTCGCGAGTCGTTCCGGGCATGTCGTAGACCACTACGCGGTCTTCGCCCAGGATACGGTTGGTGAGCGTTGACTTACCCACGTTCGGGCGACCCACTATCGCCAGCTTAATCGGCAGATCCTGTGGGTTAAAATCTTCTTCCGGCTCTTCAACTGCTTCGCCGTTCTGCTCGGCTTCAAACTGTGCCCAGTATGCCGCGTCTTCGTCCACTTCTTCCGGCGGGTTCACCTCATCAACCCACGGCAGCAGGACGTGCTCCAGCAGACTGGTGACGCCGCGACCGTGTGAAGCGGCGATAGGATAAATCTCGCCTAACCCCAGCGACCAAAAATCGGCGATCGCCTGATCGGAATCGATGCCGTCAGTTTTGTTTGCCACCAGGAAGGTCGGCTTTTCGCGGGAGCGCAGATGTTTAGCGATTGCCGAGTCCGCCGGCATCAGGCCCGCCCGCGCATCGACCATAAACAGCACCACGTCCGCTTCTTCAATCGCCAGCAGCGACTGTTCCGCCATCCGCGTTTCTACGCCATCTTCGGTACCGTCGATCCCGCCGGTATCGATACAGATAAATTCGCGGCCTTCCACTTCAGCACGACCGTACTTACGGTCACGAGTCAGCCCCGGGAAATCCGCGACCAACGCATCGCGAGTGCGCGTTAAGCGGTTAAAAAGCGTGGATTTTCCAACGTTAGGGCGCCCGACAAGCGCGACCACAGGTATCATGTTAAATGCCTCATACTAAAATCGATACAACGCCATTTACACGGCGTTTTTAAAAAAGCCAAAACGGCCCCTGTCTGCCAGGGGCCGTTTCTCAAAAATAGACTACCGCTGTTGTTAACGCGTAATCGCGTACAGCGTACCGTCTTTCGCCTGAATCAGCAGTTTGCCGTCAGCAACAACCGGATCGGTCAGGAAGCCTGAGCTGTCTACCTTCTGCTGAGCCACAAAGTGGCCATCTTCCGGGTTGACCCAGTGCATATAGCCTTCGCTATCGCCAACAACCAGGTTGCCATTATACAGCACAGGCGCCGTCAGCAGACGGTGCAGCAGATCGCTTTGCGTCCACAGCGTCACGCCGCCGTCGGTGGTGAGCGCCAGCAGACGGTCGTTTTGATCAACCAGGTAAATACGGTTGCCGTCGACGATGAAATCGTTCACTGAACCCAGCTCGCGTTTCCACATAATCTGGCCGCTGCGCAGATCCAAAGCCGTCAGGTTGCCGTTATAGGCCAGCGCATAAATCACACCGTTCACGATAACCGGCGTCGTATCGACGTCGTTAAGACGGTCGATTTCCGTCGGACCGGTGGCGGTAGAGATACGTTGCTGCCAAATCATCTGCCCCTGCTGCATCAGCACCGCGCTGACGCGACCGTTATCGCCGCCCACAATCGCTGCGCCGTATGCGGTAGCCGGAGCGGATTCGCCGCGCAGAGAGAGCGCTGGCATATCCAGGTTAACGGTCCATTTCACCGCGCCGTCAGCTTCGTTCAGCGCCTGCAGCTGACCGTTAGTGGTGTGAATCAACACCATACCGTCACTGACGACCGGACGGGAAATCGCTTCACCCGCTACGCTCGCTTCCCATGCGACGGTGCCGTCGCTGGTATTCAGCGCGTAAACTTTCGCTTTTTCGCTACCGATATACACATGGCCACCCGAGACGGTCACGCCGCCGGAGAGCAGCGCAGGCGCGCGGGAGAACCAGCCGTCTTTCTCGGCCAGGTTAACCGACCACACCTCTTTGCCGTCGCCTGAATTCAGGGCTTTAACGGTGCCTTTACGATCGGCGGCATACACAACGCCATCAGCAAAAGCCGGGTGCAGGTTAGAGTAGAATTCGCCAATACCGCCGCCAACGGAGGTGCTCCAGGACGTGGACGGCGTAAACTGGTTTTCCACCGTCGGCAGTGGCGACATTTTCACCACATCTTCTTCGCTGTTAAACAGCGAACAACCGCTCAATAAGGTAACGGAAAGCAGCCCTGGCAAAAGTAATTTACGCAATTGCATCGAGTCCCTCTCAGATGGACAAATTATTTATTTTCATACGCATCATTTCGCTGAGCGCCGGCGAAGCATCACTTTTCGCGCCCGCTTCCCAGGCCGCTTTCGCCCCTTGCTTATCGCCTTTGCTCAGCAGGATCTCGCCGCGCAGGTCGGCGACAATCGCGGTCCAGCCTTCGCCTTTCACGGCATCCAGGGTTTTCAGCGCGGCATCAGGCTGCTTAAGCTGTAGCTGTACGCGAGCAAGACGCATATTGATAACCGATTTCAGGTTATCATCAGAAGCAGCGGCAAGCCCCTGCTGAAGCTGCTTTTCAGCGTTCTGCAGATCGTTTTTCTCAACAAACTGCTGCGCCAGCTCAAGAGAAGCAAACGCACCATAGGTGTTTTTGCTGTCGGCGGCAAATTTCTGCGCCGCGTTCAGCGCCTCTGGTTTATCCGCTTTAAGCGCGGAAATCGCATTTTCATAAGCCAGAGACGAGCCTCTGGCGGTATCCAACTGATGGGAGGTCCAGTAGCGCCAGCCAACCAGCGCGCCAACGCCCAAAATCACCCCAACGGCCAGCGCTTTGCCATTTTCAGCAAAGAAGCGCTTCAGCGCGTCGACCTGATCGTTTTCGTTATTGTAAAGTTCCACGCAGTCCTTCTCCTGACTATTGTTTCCCGGGAAATTAACCCAGAAGTGTGCGCAAATGCGCGGCAACGCTATCCTGCGTTACGGTAGTTTGCTCACCTGAGCGTAAATCTTTCACTACCACGTTTCCGTCAGCGATTTCTGCTTCGCCCAGCACCAGCGCAACGCGAGCGCCCCATTTATCAGCGCGAGCAAACTGCTTCTTAAAGTTGCCGCCGCCGTGGTTGGTCATCAGCTTAACGCCGGGTAACGCATCGCGTACCTGTTCAGCCAGACGCATTGCTGCGGACTGGGTGTCAGTTCCGGAGGCTACCAGGTATATATCGACAACAGGATCGGCTTTAAATTCCGGATTCACTGCCTGAACCAGTAAAACAAGACGTTCCAGCCCCATCGCAAAGCCGACGCCAGGCGTTGCGCGACCGCCAAGCTGCTCAACCAGACCGTCATAACGCCCACCGGCACAGACGGTTCCCTGTGAGCCGAGGCTGGTGGTAACCCACTCAAACACGGTGCGGTTGTAATAGTCGAGACCGCGCACCAGACGCTGATTCACGGTATAGCGAATACCGGCATCGTCCAGCAGCGCGCAAAGCCCGGCGAAGTGCGCTTTGGACTCTTCGTCAAGATAATCACCCAGCGTCGGCGCATCGTTCAGCAGCGCCTGAACTTCCGGGTTTTTAGAATCCAGCACGCGCAGCGGGTTGGTGTACATGCGGCGTTTGCAGTCTTCATCGAGCTTATCCTTATACTGCTCAAGATAAGCCACCAGCGCGTCGCGATAGCTGGCGCGAGCTTCCAGTGAACCGATAGAGTTCAGCTCAAGGGCAACGTGGCTGGAGATCCCCAGTTCACGCCACCAGCGGGCGGTCAGCATGATCAGCTCGGCATCGATATCCGGCCCCTGCAGACCGAACGCTTCCGCACCAATCTGGTGGAACTGACGATAGCGGCCTTTTTGCGGACGCTCGTGGCGGAACATTGGCCCGATATACCACAGGCGCTGTTCTTGATTGTACAGGAGACCATGTTCGATGCCGGCGCGTACGCAACCCGCCGTACCTTCCGGACGCAGGGTCAGGCTATCGCCGTTACGGTCCTCAAAGGTATACATCTCTTTTTCAACCACGTCGGTCACTTCGCCGATAGCGCGTTTGAATAACGGGGTCTGCTCTACAATCGGCATACGGATTTCGCTGTAACCGTAGCTACCAAGCACCTGCTTCAGTGAGCCTTCAATGCGCTGCCAGAGAGCGGTTTCGCCCGGCAGATAATCGTTCATGCCGCGAATGGCTTGAATGTTCTTTGCCACGTTTATTCTCTTTATATATACAAAAATGAACCCCGGCGCCTCGCGCCCGCAGGTTCAATCATACACGGGAAGCGTATCGCTTCCCAACACGTTATTTCGCTTCAACCTGCTGAATATCGATACGACGCGCCTCATCCAGCATCGATGCTTTAGCGCGAATACGCGCTTCCAGCTGATCGATCATATCGTCGTTATCCAGTCGGTCTTTACGGACGCCGTCTTCGTACAGGCCGCTTTTCTTGTTGCCGCCGGTCACGCCGAGCGTCGACACCAGCGCCTCGCCTGGGCCATTCACCACGCAGCCAATGATCGAAATGTCCATCGGCGTAATGATGTCTTCCAGGCGCTGCTCCAGGGCGTTAACGGTACCGATAACGTCAAACTCCTGACGTGAACATGTCGGGCAGGCAATGAAGTTGATCCCGCGAGAGCGAATGCGCAGCGACTTGAGAATATCGAAGCCAACTTTGATCTCTTCAACCGGATCCGCCGCCAGAGAAACACGCAAGGTATCGCCGATCCCTTCAGACAGCAGCAGTCCGAGGCCGATCGCGGACTTCACCGCGCCGCTGCGCGCGCCGCCCGCTTCGGTAATCCCGAGATGCAGAGGCTGGTCGATCTGTTTCGCCAGCAGACGATAGGATTCGACCGCGAGGAACACATCGGAAGCTTTTACGCTGACTTTAAACTGATCGAAATTGAGACGATCGAGATGATCGACATGGCGCATTGCCGATTCCAGCAGCGCCTGCGGAGTCGGTTCACCGTATTTCTCCTGGAGATCTTTTTCCAGAGAACCGGCGTTTACCCCGATACGGATGGGAATATTTTTATCGCGAGCGCAGTCCACCACCATGCGGATACGCTCTTCGTTACCGATATTGCCCGGGTTAATACGCAGACAATCAACGCCGTATTCCGCGACCTTCAGCGCAATGCGGTAATCGAAGTGGATATCGGCAACCAGCGGTACGCTCACCTGCTGTTTGATAAGCTTAAAGGCTTCTGCCGCGTCCATCGTTGGCACCGAAACACGAACGATATCCGCGCCAACGCGCTCAAGGGCTTTAATTTGATTTACCGTCGCCGCCACATCGGTGGTGCGCGTGTTTGTCATCGACTGTACGGCGATGGGGGCGCCATCGCCAATCGGCACATTCCCAACGTAAATTCGCTTTGATTTTCTACGTTGAATCGGAGCCTGGTTATGCATGAAAAATCTCCCGCGTTACCCGTCTGTTACTGCGCCGGTGATTGTTCGGCATTAAGGGTCAGACGTGCAACCTGGTTAGTTCTGATAAAACGACTCAAATCGACTGGTTTACCCAGATACTGTATCTGTACCGCCGCCGGCGCACCGATTTTCAGTTTATAAGGTGCCTGGCCGCTCAGATTGAGATTACCGCCTTTACGCTGCAACCCGCTGAACAGCTTTTTACCCGTCGCATCGCTCACTTCCAGCCAGCAGTCGGCGGTGAAATTCAGCACCAGATCCTGAGCCGAGGCCGGCGCAGCGGTCACGTTTGCCTGGTCGGTCGGTAGCGGCGAAGTTGGACTGGCGGGCGCTGGGGTAGCCGCCGTGTCAACGTTCGCCTGAGAAGGCGCAACAACGGCGTTGTTATCGACCGGGGCCGCAGTCGCAGCCGGAGCCGAGGTTGCTGGCGCAGAAGAGGTCTCTGCCGGCGCGCTGTTAGCAGCGGTATCGGCGGAAGAATTCGCCGAACCATTGTCCAGAGGAATGCTTTGGCTGTTGTTATCGCCAGCGTTCAGCTCGGCGGAGGACTGATCGGCCATGGTGGAGATCTCGTCCTGCTGCGCTTTGTGGTCCTGCCACCACCACGCGCCGCTGAGGCCAATCACCACGAACAACACCAGCCAGGTAAAACTCATTAGCCAGCCGTCGCGTTTTTTGCGACGTTTACCCAGCGAGAAGCTCTGCATTGGCGCCACTTTTGCCGCACGAATGGGAGCCTGCTTCGCCATCATCGGCAGCAGTTCTTCTTCAGGGATGTGCACGAGGCGGGCATAAGAGCGGATATAGCCGCGCAGGAAGGTTGAAGCCAGATCGGCGGGTGCCTTATCGTCTTCAATATCACGAACCGTGGAAACCTTCAGGCATAAGCGCTCAGCCACCGCTTGCTGGCTGAGCCCGAGTTGTTCGCGGGCGTTACGCAAACGCGCGCCCGTAGTGTTTGCTTCTTGATGGTCTTGAGTGGCTTCAGTATTCATTCGCTACAACTACTGGTACGTGAAATTTAAAATTCAGCGCCGGTGACCCCGCGCCGCGAGACATCTGCTCAACGTCAGACAAACAGTATAAGTCCGTATGACGTACTATCACAGAGACTTATCAATATTGAATGCTAAGCGGTTGTTGTACCGCTACATACTGCCTCAAAGTCGACAAAAACGCACCGTAATTATTAACCAGAACAGCGTATTTCGCCCGGCTATACAACATAAATATGCAGCGCACCGCCCAGGCTGTGCGCTGCATCATTTATCAGACTGCCTTCACGTCGATCGCTTCGCCCTGCATACGTTTACGCAGCGTACGTTTGGTTCGGTCGATAACGTCGCCGGCCAGCTGGCCGCAGGCTGCGTCGATATCGTCACCGCGAGTTTTACGCACGATAGTGGTGAAACCATACTCCATCAATACCTTGGAGAAACGGTCGATGCGACTGTTAGAGCTGCGGCCATACGGCGCTCCCGGGAAGGGGTTCCACGGGATGAGGTTGATCTTGCACGGCGTATCTTTTAACAGCGCCGCCAGCTCGTGGGCATGCTCGGTACCGTCGTTGACGTGATCCAGCATGACGTATTCGATCGTCACGCGGCCCTGGTTGGCATTGGACTTCGAAATATAACCACGTACCGAGTTCAGGAAGGTCTCGATATTATATTTCTTGTTGATCGGCACGATTTCGTCACGAATGGTATCGTTCGGCGCGTGCAGAGAGATAGCCAGCGCGACGTCAATCATATCGCCAAGCTTATCAAGCGCAGGCACCACGCCGGAAGTGGAGAGCGTGACGCGACGTTTTGAGAGCCCAAAGCCGAAGTCGTCGAGCATGATTTCCATAGCCGGAACCACGTTGGTCAGGTTCAGCAGCGGCTCGCCCATGCCCATCATTACCACGTTGGTAATCGGACGCACGCCGGTGGTCTTCACCGCACCGACGATTTTCGCCGCGCGCCAGACCTGGCCGATAATTTCCGAAACCCGCAGGTTACGGTTAAAGCCCTGCTGCGCCGTGGAGCAGAATTTACACTCCAGCGCACAGCCCACCTGAGAAGAAACGCACAGGGTGGCGCGATCGTCTTCCGGGATATACACGGTTTCGACGCGCTGATCGCCAACGGCAATCGCCCATTTGATGGTGCCGTCGCTGGAGCGCTGTTCTTCCACGACTTCCGGGGCGCGGATTTCCGCGACTTCCTTTAATTTGCCGCGCAGAACTTTGTTGATGTCGGTCATCTCGTCAAAGTTATCGCAGCAGTAGTGATACATCCATTTCATCACCTGATCGGCGCGGAAAGGCTTTTCGCCCATGTTTTTGAAAAACTCGCGCATCTGCTGACGATTCAGATCCAGCAGGTTGATTTTGGCATCTTTGTTCGGCACCGTCAGTGCGGCGCTATCAGGTGTGACTATTTGTTCAGACATAATTGATTCCGGCCTCGTTATTACACGTTATGGCCCCTGGAGGGTTAAAAAGAAACGCCCCGGGAGCGACTGCTCAGCCGGGGCGCTGTATTCTACAAATTCTGGCCCATCAATACTACGTCTGCACGCAGCAATGATGAAAAAATCTGTAACTGCCAGGCAGCTCCTCGTGACCGGGGTGAACGCGCGCAGCCAACACCGCGACGGTCGAAAAGGCGACGAGGATGGTATCTTCAAAGTATTTTACGTCACGGCGAGGCGGCGAGTTCGCAAATCCCCGGGAGCATAGATAACGATGTGACCGGGGTGCGCGAATGAAGCCAACAAAGCGGTGGCGTGAAAGACGCGGGAGATTAGCGGGTGCGCGGGCAAACCTCGCCTTCAGCAAAGAAAAACGCGATTTCGCGCGCAGCGGATTCAACGGAATCGGAACCGTGGGTGCCGTTCTCGGTGAAGCTGTCAGCGTAGTCTGCGCGCAGCGTACCCGCCAGCGCGTTCGCCGGGTTGGTTGCGCCCAGCAGGTCACGATGACGCTGAACCGCATTTTCGCCTTCCAGCACGGAAACGACGATCGGACCGGAAGTCATGAACTCAACCAGACCGTCAAAGAACGGGCGACCTTCGTGCTCAGCATAGAAGCCGCGAGCCTGCTCAACGGTCAGATGCAGCATTTTAGTGCCAACGATTTTGAACCCTGCAGCTTCAAAGCGAGAAAAGATGCCGCCAATAACGTTTTTTGCCACCGCGTTTGGTTTGATGATGGAAAAAGTACGTTCAATAGCCATGATAACCTCTTTATATATGTTGTTCTGTTTTGCAGATGAGCAGATGAGACCGATAAATACGGCGCGAATTATAATCATCATCTAAGGCGATTGCCTATGTGTTTAGGTAACATTTTTTTAAAAAAAAGCGACCTTAAACAACAAATCCAGCCCATTACGGCAAGTTCTGTTTATTGCACCGTGAAGTTCGCGGCAACAATTTGCCCCGCCTCATCCATCACCACCAGTTGATAACGGTCAGGGCGATCGATGTTAAGGGTCGCGCTGGAGCCTTCAGCCGGCATAGGCTCACCGTTAAGAAACCACCAGCGCCGCCCTTCCCCTCCGGTCGTTTGCAGCGGCAGCATCACCTTTTGCTCGCCGGGCAGTCGTTTAACGACTGCGCCCTCGCGTATGCCCGAGAGCACCAGCGGTGCGGCATCAGCGCTTTGGACCGGCGGACACGCCGCCGAAACTGCAGGCAGCCTGACCCGACGTCGTTCGCCTGCGGGTAGCCAGGGTTCGAGCGGCAGCGGCCAGACGTCGAAGCTTTTCTCTACCGCGCCGGGGCAATCTGCCGCCACCCGCTGTCCTTTTTCGTTCAGCCAGACCGGAAAGCGGATCCCTCGCATACCTTCCTGTCCAGGGAGCAGCAAGGTCGGCGGCTGACTCTCATCAAGTAGCCAGGTGGCCAGCCGTCGGCGGCAGTTCGCATCCCCCGCAGGTAAATACTGCCCGCCGGGCCAGCAAACCGTCCCGGCGCTGACCGATGAGGGACGCGGGTCGCTCGGCAATCCGCCGTGGCTCATTGCCGGCCGCGCCAGCAGCATATTATTGACCTGATTCAGCAGCGGCACCGCGCTGGTGAAGCCAAACTGTCCGACAACCGGCGTGCCGTCAGGTCTTCCGGTCCAGATACCTATCAGATAGCGGGCGTTCACGCCGATTGCCCAGGCATCGCGATAGCCGTAGCTGGTTCCGGTTTTCCACGCCAGCGGCACCACCTGTACCAGCGACGCATCGGGAACCGGCTGCGCTTCGCCGGCCAGAATGCGCCGCACAATCCAGGCGGCCCCCGGCGACAGCAGCGGTCGTTCAACCAGCGGTGAATCAGGAGTGATGCGCAGTTGCCCCGCCTTACCGTGACGGGCGAACGCGCTGTACGCCGCCACGATATCCGCCAGACGCGCGCCGGCGCCGCCGAGGATCAGCGATAGATTCGGCTCCGCGCCGGCGGGCAGCATCAGCGGCAATCCGGCATTGCGCAGCCTGGCGGCAAAACGCTTCGGCCCGTAGGCCTCCAGCACCTGCACAGCCGGAAGGTTCAACGAGCGAACCAGCGCTTCGCTGGCGCTTACCGGCCCGTGAAAACCGCTGTCAAAGTTGCCCGGCCGGTAGTCGCTAAACCGGCGCGGGACATCCTGTAATAGCGAAGCCGGATGGATCAGTCCCTCATCCAGCGCCATGCCGTAGACAAACGGTTTCAGTACCGAACCCGGGGAGCGGATCGCCGATACCATATCAATGTGGCCAAAGCGGCTATCATCACTGATATCCGCCGATCCTACCCAGCCGCGCACCTTCATATTGGTATGGTCGACCACCACCATCGCTAAAGAGCTGCGCGGCGGCAGGCGCGATTTCCAGTTCAGCGCCAGATCCTCCAGCTGCCGCTGCAGCCCGGCATCCAGCGTCGTTACTACCTTCTCAGACCGGCTGCTCGCCAGCGCGCGGCGGGAGAAAAGCGGCGCCAGCTGCGGCATCTGCCGCGGAAACAGCCAGGCGGGCTCTTCGATAGCTTCTCGCACCGGCTGCGGCGGCCACACGCCCTGATTTTCCATTCTCAGCAGCACTTTATCGCGCGCCGCCTGCGCACGTTCCGGCCAGCGGTCCGGGCGCAGCCTGCTTGGCGCCTGCGGCAGAACGGCCAGCAGCGCCGCTTCGCCGTAGCTTAGCTGTGCGGGCGGTTTACCGAGATAAGCCCAGCTGGCCGCGCCAATCCCCTGCAGCGTGCCGCCGAACGGCGCCCGATTGAGATAGAGCGTGAGGATCTCGCTTTTTGACAGATGCCACTCCAGCTGCAGCGCCCGCCATAGCTGACGCAGCTTGCCGCCGAAGGTGCGGGGATGAGGATCGAGCAGGCGCGCCACCTGCATGGTCAGGGTGCTCCCTCCGGAGATCACTCTCCCGGAAGTGAGATCCTGCCAGGCGGCGCGAGCGATCGCAAACGGGTTAACGCCGGGATGCTCCCAGAACCAGCGATCTTCATAGTGGATCAGCGCCTGCAAATAGCGCGGCGAAACATCAGCCAGCGTTACCGGATAGCGCCAGACGCCCTGCGCATCGGCAAAGCGCCACAGCGGCGTCCCGTCTTCCGCCACCACTACTCTGGCAGGGGTAACCTCACGCAGCGGCAGCGGCCACAGCCGGTCTGCCGCCAGCAGCAATAGCCACAGCAAAAAAATAAACGCCGCCAGCCAGCGCCAGCGGCGTTTGATACGCCTCAGCACCCGCATTTATGGCGCAACGGTTAGCGGTCCGCTGGCTGCGCCAGTTGCCCGCCACTGCGGCACGTACATCGACTCAACCTGCGGCTGCGGTACCTGATAGGTGCCCGGCGTCACCGCGCGCGCCAGATAAACCAGCGTCACCGGCTGGCCTTCATTGATAGCTACCGCGGCCACAAAGCGATCGTCGCGAAACTCAATATGCTGGATATCGGCCTGCTGCATCTGGTTAAGCAGATTTTGCACCACCTCGCCGTTCTCCTGCAGACTGGCGCTGCTGTTGGCCAGATTCTGGTTTTCCAGCTCCAGCCCCGCCGGGAGTAAATCCACCACCAGCGCGTCCGGGACGTTACGCTTAGCCGTCACCTCCAGCTTCACCAAAACCAG
The DNA here is from genome assembly GCF_040065315.1 of Klebsiella sp. CN_Kp100. Classification (NCBI taxonomy): domain Bacteria; kingdom Pseudomonadati; phylum Pseudomonadota; class Gammaproteobacteria; order Enterobacterales; family Enterobacteriaceae; genus Klebsiella; species Klebsiella sp. CN_Kp100. The sequence goes on along the minus strand of NZ_JBEAIJ010000043.1, from coordinate 70,334 downwards.
TTCGCCGCTGCGCAGCGAAGAGAGCGATTTCTGCTGACCCTGGGTATCGAAAACGTGCCGTTCAATGCCCAGCACGTTGCCCCCCGGCTGCGGCGCGTTCTGCGGATAGCCGCTGCTGTCGAGACGGAGCCACAGCGGCTGCTGACCGGTATTGGTCACCTGCAAGGCCGCCAGCTGATCGCCGGTCAGGTTACGGGTTTGCGCTTTCTCACCGGAGAGCGGTTCGGCCTGCACGGAGGTTTGCGCCTGCCAGCTACCGGGAAGATCCTGCAACGTGCGTCCGGCCAGGAACAGGGCATTACTCTCCTGCGTCGAGAGCCAGCGCTGGCCGTAGGCTTCTTCCGCCAGATGGCTGAGCAGCGTATTTTGCGCTTCCGGCAGCAGTTTGTTCTCCTCCAGCAGCGCCAGCTTCAGCGCATCGTCGCGCAGCTCGCTGCCGTAATCGCCGAGCCAGCGGTTCTCCTCCTGCCGCGGCGTGCTCAGCGCCAGCTTCAGGGCTTCGTCGCCGCGCGGCGCATCGCCCATCATTTTCAGGGCCACGCCCAGCTGCAGCAGCGGCAGACCGGAACGCGCCTGGTCGTGACGGCTCCAGATTTCGCGCAGCGCGCCGAGCGGCGCTTTCTGCTGCCGTGCCAGCACCAGCGCGGCGTAGGCCTGAGCGGCAAAACGGCTGGCCTGGGCATCATCGCTGTAGCGGACGGCGATCAGCCCCGGCTCCTGTAAATAACGCAGCAGGCGCTGGTTGCCGTTATTGACGGCATTGGTTGGTACGCTATAGCCCTGCTCGCCCGCCCGGACGAGGAAGTCCATCGTGTAGGCGGTTAGCCAGTACTCTTCCGGCCCCTCTCTGTCCCACAGGGCGAAACCGCCGTCATCGCGCTGCATCTGCAGCAGGCGAGAAATGCCGATATCCACCGCCGCGCGTCGTTTTTCATCGCTATCGCCGCCGATCCCCAGGGCTTTAAGCTGGGCGGCGTTGGTATACAGCGACGGGAATAGCCCGCTGGTGGTCTGCTCCAGGCAGCCGTAAGGATAGGCCTTCAGGTCGCGAATATAGCGCGCCAGGTTCAGCGGCGGCTTGCCGCTAAACACCAGCTGCCCCTGCAACGTGGCCGGCGAGAAACCCTCGCTTTGCGCCGCCGGAGCCTGCCAGCTTTCCCCCGGCTGGAGGACAGCGCCGGAATTCACGGTTTGCGCCGGGAAGGCGGGACGCACGCCCAGCTTCCACTGCTTCTGCATTGGCGTGAAAGTTTCACCCGGCAGGTTCAGGCCGCTGATGGTGGCATTTACCTCACCATCGCCAAAGCCTTGTAGGGCGCGAACGGGTACAAACAGGGTGCTGCGCGCGCCGGGCGCCAGATGCACCGGCGGTATTTCTCCCTCTGCAAGCTGCAGCAGACCGCTGGCTGCCAGCGCAACGTTGAGCGTCTGCGGCTTATCGGTCAGGTTGCTGAGATCCAGCGCCAGGCGAGTGGTATCTCCGCTGGCGAGGAAACGCGGCATATTCAGCTCCGCAATCACCGGCGCCGCCACGATCGTTTTTTCTTCGCTGCTGCCAAAATCATCAGCCGTCCACGCCTGCGCCATGATCCGCAGTTCGCCGTTAAAGTCGCCGATTGGCAGGGTCACCGTCCCTTCGCCTTTCTCATCCAGCACAACCGGCTGTGCCTGCTGGGCGATAATCGTCACGTGATTAACCGGCGGCTTACCGCCGCGTTTCAGTTCATCGCCGTCGCCGCCGAAGCGCAGGCTGGCGAGCCTCCCCTGTCCTTCAATGACCTGACCATAGATATCATAAATATCGGCGCCGTAGCGTTTCTGGCCAAAGAACGCGTTCCAGGGATCCGGCGTGGCGTAGTCGGTAATATTGAGTACGCCGCTATCGACGGCAGAGAGCAGAACGTTAACCTGTTTCGGCGTCTCGCCTTCTTTGAGGCTGGCCTTAATCTTCACTTTCAACGGCTGGTCAGGACGCATTTTATCCGGTGCTTCCAGCGCCAGATTCAGGCGACGGTTATCATCGCCAAGCGGCAGGTGCAGCAGCCCCACGGCCCGTTTTGGCGTTGCGGACTGGGATTTATCCCCCGGGCGAATCACCAGGGTGCTGAGGTACAGGTCGTGACGATTCCAGGCTTTATCCACCGGGATAGATAACTCCATCCCTTCCGCCGGGACGTCAATCTCCTGCCACCACAGCGGCCCTTCGCTTGATTCCACCAGCGCGTAGCCTTTACCGGCAGCCGGAGCGGCAATATGCAGCTTGATCGTATCGCCGGGTTTATAGGCCGGTTTATCCAGCTTCATGGTAACGCGGTCCGGACGCGCCGCCCCCTGGCCTTCGCTGTTATCCTGCCAGCTGTACCCTGCCCAGAAGCGTACGCTGCTGACGACATCATCCGGCCCTTTGACTTCCAGGCGATAGGCGCCCCACTCGACCGGGAAACTGACTTTCGCCGTTTGCCCGGCAGAGAGATCGAGCGATTCCTCACCTTCCTGAAGATCTTTTTGATCGAACTGTGACTGCCAGCCTTCGCTCTCGGACCAGTTCCAGTAGTAGTCGCGACGTTCGCGAATTAATCGCACCTGCAGCCCGGAGACCGCTTTCTTTTCGCCTTTGGCATCGGCGTAGACAATTTCAAATGCGGCGTTGCTGTTTTCATCCACTACCGGCTGCTTGATCGTGCTGTCGGTACGATAGTCATAAACCTCTTTCAGGGCGAATTCCGGACGGATGCCAAGCAGCGTTTCGGCCGGCCAGATCGGCTGCCTGACGGTGCGCGTAACCGGTCTGCCGCCGGACTCCAGCAGGCTGGCCTGCAGGATCACCTGCAGCGGCGAGCGGCTCTCCTGCCACTGGCTGGCGGCGGTGACTTCCGCATGTCCCTGGTCATCCAGGGTGGTCTGCACTTCATCCAGGCTGCGGGAAAGATTCTCCTCGGCAATGTCGCCAAACTGGAAGCCCGGCAGCGCAGGTACCGCGTCGCGCAGCGGACGCAGGAACAGTTTACCCTGCAGCGAGTTGCCGCTGGCCGGCGCGCCGTACAAATACGCCCCGCTTACGGCAAAGCTGACATCCGCAGCCGGCGAAACGGGGGCATTTTGCGGCGTGAGATTCAGCGCCATGCGCTCAGGCATAAAATCTTCAACGTGAAAATCCCACTCGCGCGGCTGGTTATCGCCGGTACTGGCGCGAATGTGCCACATCCCGGTCGCCGCGCCGCTATCGAGCGGATAAGTAAATTGATACAGGCCATTGATCGGTTTGCTGACCGTCGAGCGGATTATCTGGCCATCCGGCTGCACCACTTCCAGCTTTACCGGCTGTTCGGGAAGCGGCCTGCCGTCGCTATCGCGCAGTAACGCGTTGAGGATCACCGTTTCGCCCGGGCGGTAGAGATCGCGCGGACCAAACATAAACAGCTGCTTGCTGAAGCCCGGCGCGCCGGCAATAGAAAACTCAGCCAGATCCAGCGCCGGAAGTTTAAGATCCAGCAGAGTGGTTTGCCCGTCCTTACGCGCCAGCAGCAGCGCCGCGTCTTTATCCGTTTGTAACGTCACGTGCCCCTGAGCGTCGCTCTTCGCCTGCGCCAGGGTTTGCCCTTTGGCGTTCAGCAGCTGCACATCGATACCGGACTGCGCCGCGCCGTTTTCCAGACTCTGGGTAAAGACATCCAGCCGATGGTGATAACGGTGCGCGGATACGCCAATATCGCTGAGGGTGAACAGCGTCGCAGCGTTGCTATAGCTGTAGCGGCCCGCCTGATTCATCACCGCGATATAGACGCCCGGCTCCTGCAGTGGCTTGATATCCGCCAGCGGCAACAGCAGTTTTTCGCGCGTATTGCGCGCGGGGTTGAGGTCAAAACGGCCGGTGTAGACCAGATCGGCCATCTTCAGCAGCTCGTCCGACTCCCAGTTGCTCAAGGAATTACGGTATTCCCATTGGCTGACGAAGGCCGAAAGTGATTCAGGTTTAATCCGGAAAAAATTGACGTCGATGTTATCGACATTCAGCGCCATCACCGGCAGTCCGGCCACGACTTTCCCCGGCAGCAGCGAGCCGCGGCTGGCAAAGCCGATGCTCGGGGCGATGTCGCGGGTAGTAATGGTTTTTTCAAAGCTGCTGTCAAAAGTCGCTTTATTCAGCGCCGCCAGGGTGGGATCCACCGAAACGATCAGCTCGCGTTTTGGCTCAAGATGGCGAAGACGCAGCTCTTTAAGGTTGGACGCCAGCTCCCATGCCCCGTCAACTTTGCCGCTTTTTTTGTCGACCAGATGCACGCTGCGGGAGAAATCCTGATCCGGCTGTAGAGGAATAGAAAAAGTCAGCACCAGCGTCGCCTCGCCGTCGAGCTGAACTTCAGAGGCATCCAGCAGCGTTAACGCTTTGCCTTTGCTTTTCTCAGCCAGCGCCGCCAGCTGGGCGCTGTCCGGCTTCGCGGGCGCGTTATCCGCCGCTGCGGATGCCGCCGGCGCGGCCGCCTGCGGTTTGCCGCTGTCGTCGCAGCCGGTTATCGATAGCGCGGTAAGTAGCGCCAGAGACAGCGCCGCCAAACGAAATGGTTTCATCCTTCTAACCCCTCGGCCCGCAGGCCAGATACATTCAGTGAACACATTATTATGCGTTAACGGCAGAATTACCAATAGCCCGCCAGCCCGCAATATTGGTAGATAACCGGGGCGGCGACCCCGCGAACCACGGATAGCTGGAGTGAATTAATTTAGCGGATATATCGCGCTACGATTTTTCTTACCTCGACCTTTAATATCCTCAACCATTGGCACTTTTTATTCTGAAATTCCCCTCTCTCCGGCCATATAAATTGACAAGGCGCGAGCTTTCTATTTATTGTTCGGGATATCAATGCCTTTAAAATATAAATCATTACCCTGGCGATGATAGTGACTGTCCGTTCCACAGTCTTCCAGAAAGCACAACATCAACCCATCTCATATTCCTTATATGGGATAAATAATATGGAAGTTATTTATGTCTCAAATGGTCGCACTGTCGATTATTATTTTAATTCTTTATATCGGCGACGTTGTTTCTACCCGCACAAAAGCCTGGATTCCCTCGGTATTTGTCTGCGCCGTTCTGTTTTTAGTCGGCTACTGGACATTTTTTCCGGCAGATATCATTAGCCGGGCCGGGATCGGTACGCCAGTTGCCATAATGCTCATGTATTTGTTAATCACTAATATGGGCACCCTGCTGTCGCTGAAAGAGCTGGCGCAGCAGTGGAAGACCGTGGTCATCTCTCTCGCCGGTATTGCCGGGATCGCGGTGGCCGTCTTTGCGGTGAGCATGATGCTATTCGATCTTAACACCGCGCTGGTCACCATTCCTCCGCTGGTCGGGGGTATCGTGTCATCGCTGATTATGTCGCAGGGCGCCAGTAACGCCGGCCTGGTAGACCTGTCGGTTTTTGCCATTTTGATTTACGTGATGCAGGGGTTCGCCGGATATCCGCTGACCGCGATTATGCTGCAACGAGAAGGCAAAACGCTGCTTGCCCGCTACCGCAGCGGCGAACAGCGCCCTGATGACATTGCCGAAGAGCACGCGATGCTCGCCGTCGGCGAGGAGAAAATGCCGCGCCTGTTCAGTAAAATCCCCGTCAGCTACAACAGCAATTACTTTAAATTCCTGCGTCTGGCGCTGGTCGGCTGTCTGGCCTGGATCGTCGCTGACCTCGCAAAGCCAATCGTGAATATCAGCCCCTTCGTACTGTGTCTGTTTTTTGGCGTCGTATTTACCTCGTTAGGCTTCCTTGAAAAACATACCCTGCATAAGGCTAACGGCTTTGGCTTCGCCATTATGGCGTTGATGCTCTTTATCTTTGATACGTTGAACAAAGCCACGCCGGAGATGCTGCTGCGTCTGCTATTCCCGATGGTAGTGTTAATCGCCACGGCGGTGATAGGTATGTTTGTTGTCTCCTGGCTGGTCGGAAAACTGCTTGGCGTCAGCGGTCCGATGGCATTCGCCATCTCTTTGACCGCGCTGTACGGTTTTCCCGCCGACTACATTATTACCAACGAGGCCATCAACGCCCTCACCCACGATGAAAAAGAGCGCCAGATGCTCACCCACCATATGCTGGGCCCGATGCTGGTTGGCGGATTCGTCTCCGTCACCATGGTTTCGGTGGTGTTAGCCGGAATTCTGGTCGGCTATCTGACGCCGGTGCTCGGTTGAGCGCGTTGAATTTTTAGCAAATTATGGAGCCATTGATGATTAACCCTGATATCACCGCGATTATCGCCAGACAAGAGCAGGCGATGATCGCTTTTCGCCGCGACCTGCACGCCCATCCGGAACTTCCCTGGGAGGAGAAGCGCACGACGGATCGCGTCGCCGCCGAACTGGAGGCTATCGGTATCCCTTATCGCCGCACTCATCCCACCGGAATCATCGCCGACATCATCGGCGGCAAGCCGGGTAAAACCGTAGCTCTGCGCGCCGATATGGATGCGCTGCCGGTACGGGAGCTGAACGATCCGCTCGACTATAAATCACAAACGCCCGGGAAAATGCACGCCTGCGGCCACGACGCCCATACCGCCATGCTGCTGACCGCCGCCCATGCATTATATGATGTTCGCGAACAGCTGACGGGCAACGTACGGCTCATCTTTCAGCCTGCGGAAGAGATTGCCGAAGGGGCAAAGGCGATGATACAGCAGGGAGCGATTGATAACGTGGATAACGTTTTCGGAATGCATATCTGGTCGGGCACGCCGTCCGGCAAAATCTCCTGTAACGTCGGTTCATCCTTTGCCTCAGCCGATTTACTGAAAGTGACCTTCCGCGGCCGCGGCGGCCATGGTTCGATGCCGGAGGCCTGCGTCGATGCGGCGGTCGTCGCTTCCGCTTTCGTGATGAATCTACAGGCTATTGTGGCGCGAGAAACTTCCCCGCTGGAATCTGCGGTAGTGACTATCGGCAAAATGGATGTCGGCACGCGCTTTAACGTCATCGCTGAAAACGCCGTTCTTGACGGTACCGTACGCTGCTTTAGTCTTGAAGCGCGCCAGCGGCTGGAGACGGCGATTAGCCGCTATGCCGAGCATACCGCCGCAGTGTATGGGGCGACCGCTCAGGTTGACTACTGCTACGGTACGCTACCGGTGATCAACGAAGAGCGCAGCGCGCTGCTGGCGCAGTCGGTTATCCGCGACGCATTCGGCGATAGCGTCCTTTTCAACGAAAAGCCGACTACCGGCGGAGAAGATTTCAGTTTTTATATGGAAAATATCCCCGGCGCCTTTGCGCTGCTTGGCTCAGGAAATAAAGAGAAAGGCAGCGACTACGCGCACCATCACGGCTGCTTTAATATTGACGAGCAGGTGATGAAAAGCGGCGCTGAACTGTACGCGCAGTACGCCTGGTGCTATCTGCAGCAAAACGCGTTTTAAGCCCCCCCCTCCCCCGACGCTGCTCGGGGGAGCATCACATTCCCACCGCCTCTTCTTGAAAATGCCTTGTCGATATCGCAAAAAACAACAACAATCACTCTATTGTTGATGACACGGAGGCACTCATGTCTACCTCGTTTTTTGTCGCTGCCGACTGGCTGGCAGAGCATATTGATGACCCGGAAATCCAGATTATCGACGCGCGGATGGCGCCGCCGGGACAGGAAGAGCGCGATCTTAACGCTGAGTATCAGGCCGGTCATATTCCCGGCGCCGTCTTTTTTGATATCGAGGCCCTCTCCGATCACACCAGCCCGCTGCCGCACATGATGCCGCGCGCGGAGGCGTTTGCCGTCGCCATGCGCGAACTAGGCGTCAGCAGCGATAAGCACCTGGTGGTATACGATGAAGGTAATCTCTTCTCTGCGCCGCGCGCCTGGTGGATGCTGCGCACGTTCGGCGTTGAAAAGGTGTCGATTGTTGCGGGTGGGCTGGAAGGCTGGCGCCGCGATGGGCTACCGCTGGAGCAAGGCCTTCCCGAACTGCCGGAAGGGGATTTTGACGGACGCGTCGATCCGCTGGCGATCAAGCGGCTGACCGATGTGCTGCTGGTCAGCCATGAAGGATCGGCGCAGATCGTCGATGCGCGTCCGGCAGGACGCTTTAATGGCCAGGTGGCAGAGCCGCGACCGGGCCTGCGCTGCGGGCATATTCCCGGCGCGCTAAACGTGCCGTGGACTGAACTGGTGATTAACGGCGAACTTAAAACCACTGATGAACTCAACGAGATTTTTGCGCGCCAGGGCGTCGATTTTGAACGGCCGATTATTGCCAGCTGCGGCTCCGGCGTAACGGCGGCGGTCGTCGTGCTGGCGCTCACTACTCTCGGCGTTAACGGCGTTAGCCTGTACGACGGCTCATGGAGCGAATGGGGCGCGCGGACGGATTTACCGATTGAGCCGGCCCAATAGGCAGTAGATAGCACAACGGGGGCCCGGGCCCCCGTTGTGTTAAATAATTCGATTTTGCTTAAAGTCGCGCAGGAAGCTGCCCCAGCGCTTTTCATAAAACGGCGTAATGTGGGCGATCATAAAGTGGCTAATTCCCTTTTCACCCTCCACCACCTGACAGATGTCAATCGGCTCATCGCCGGGAAGCGTATCGGTCGCCACGCTGCCGGTCGCCTGAATAACCTCCTCAATATCGCCTTCCGCTTCAATGCCAATCAGCAGGTTGGCTGGCGCATCGGCGCTGTCTTTGATAGAGCATAAAAACGCACGCTTCACCGTTTTCAGCGTCTTAAACAGCGCGGTCAGCGAGTCCACCATCTGCGCGGGCGGCTCGGCAACCTCAGACAGCAGCAGCGACTCTCCGCCTTCCAGCACGGTCTGGGTGCTGAGCGGGCTGCCCTCTTCGCCCAGCAGATGGCTGATCTCACGCGGCGCAAACTCTTTGCCGGTGGCGAGTTTGGCATTGAGATAGAGCGTCTCGCCGAGGGTCATGGCAAATAGCGTGCGCACCGGCATCACCACGAAAGACTGTTCGTCCTCAACGGCCTGCTGCAGCGCCGCCAGCGAGGTGAAGAAAGGAATGACCGATGTACCATCATCTTTTTCCCAGTGCTGCAGATCCAGTACGCTGTCTTCAACGACCTGCTCGCCCTGCGCGGCGGCTCCCGGTACCCAAACGGTGGCTTCCAGCAAACTGCGGAAAAAAGCCGGACGATGGCCTGGTTCAATAGCCGCCTTCTCCAGCAGGATTTCTAGCTCATTTTTAGTTTCGGACATAGTAGTTCCACAACGATGTTCCCTCCGCCCCGACGCTCTCCTCAGCGGGAGAAAACCGAACGTTGTCTCATCCTCAGGGAGAGAGTCAGGGTGAGGGGAAAGAGTTATTCCGCGGTCAACAGATTCGCAATAGTGCGCACGCCGAGGCCGGTCGCGCCCGCCGACCACTGCTCAACCGCAGATTTGCGGTAGGTCGCCGAGCAGTCGATGTGCAGCCAGCCTTCATGGTAATTCTCCACGAAGTGGGACAGGAAGCCCGCCGCGGTGCTGGCGCCGGCCGGATAGGCCGCGCTGCCGGTATTGTTCAGTTCAGCAAAGTTGGACGGCAGCTGGCCGCGGTGGAACTCAGCCAGCGGAAGACGCCAGAAAGCTTCGTTTTCAGCCTGCGCGCTCGCCAGCAGGCGATTCGCCAGCTTGTCGTCAAAGCTGAACAGGGCGTGATAGTCATTGCCCAGCGCGGTTTTCGCCGCGCCGGTCAGCGTGGCGGCATCGATGATCAGCTCCGGCTTTTGCGCCGAAGCATCGATCAAGCCGTCCGCCAGCACCAGGCGACCTTCCGCATCGGTGTTCATGATTTCCACGGTTTTGCCGTTGCGATAGTGAATAATATCGCCCAGTTTGAAGGCGTTACCGCTAATCAGGTTATCGGCACAGCACAGATACAGCTTCACGCGCTTGTTCAGGCCGCGAGTAATGGCGAACGCCAGCGCGCCGGTTACCGTCGCCGCGCCGCCCATATCGGACTTCATTGAGTCCATAAATGCGCTCTGCTTGATGCTGTATCCGCCTGAGTCAAAGGTAATGCCTTTGCCGACCAGACAGGCGTATACCGGAGCTTCTTTATCGCCAGTCGGGTTATAGTCCAGCGCCAGCAGGACCGGCGGACGCTCGGATCCGCGGCCGACGGTGTGGAGGCCCAGGTAGTTCTGCTCGCGCAGATCTTCGCCCTTAGTGATGCGATAAGAGACGTTATCGCAGGCCACGCTGCACAGCAGGTCTACCGCACGCTGCGCCAGCTGTTCCGGCCCCAGCTCTTCCGCCGGGGCGTTGATGGTGTCGCGCACCCAGTCAATAATGGTCAGGCGGTTATCCAGTTCGCTTTTCTGCGCATCGTCGAGAGCTGGCCACTCAATTTTGCGACTGCCTTTCGGGCCTTTATAACCCGCCCAGAACGCCCATGCGCGGTCGGTATCCCAGCCCTCGCCGTCAAGCGCGACATGTTTAATACCCATGCCGTCAATTTTACGCGCCGCGCGCTGAATCAAACCCAGGTCGTCTTTGCCGTTCAGGTGCAGGGCGATGCCGTCGTTATTCATGCTGTAAGACGCTTTTTCTCCCCAGCGCGCATCGGCTGGCTGAGCGGTAAGCGTAATTTTCATAGCTTCGGTCATTATCATTATCCTTCTTAGCAAACGGGCCGCCGTATGGCAGCCCGTAAAGTTCTTTCGCTCGTTGATTCACTCGGCTTAAAACCACCGGGTAAATCATGACGCGAAAATTATTCGGCTTCGTCTAACCAGACTAGCAGAATCGCCTCAAGAATTTTTTCATTGGATGCGTTTGGATCGTCATCAAACTCTTCCAGGTCGCAAATCCACTGATGCAGATCGGTGAAGCGAACGGTTTTCGGGTCGAGATCCGGGAAAGCGTCGTACAGCGCTTCGCCGATTTCACGACTATCGGTCCATTTCAGTCCCATATTAATGCTCGCGTGCGTGGTTGATGGTGTAACGCGGAATTTCGATGACCAAATCTTCGTCAGTCACCCGCGCCTGGCAGCTCAGACGGCTGTCGGGTTCAAGCCCCCAGGCCTTATCCAGCATGTCGTCTTCATCTTCGGTACTTTCAGCCAGCGAGTCAAAGCCTTCGCGCACGATGCAGTGGCAGGTGGTGCAGGCACAGGATTTTTCGCAGGCGTGTTCAATCTCAATGCCGCTACGCAGAGCAGCATCTAGAATGGTCTCACCGGTCTCAGCTTCCACAACTACGCCATCCGGACACAGGTCCTGGTGGGGCAGAAAAACAATTTTTGGCATTTTAAACCTCGTCCACGGATTGGCCTTTCAGCGCGATACGGACCGATTGATCCATACGACGTGCGGCAAATTCCTGGGTTTGTGTGTCGATATTTTTAATCGCTTCTTTGATTGCATCGGCATCATCGCCTGCCGCTGCGGCGCGTACTTGCTCCGCGGCGTCATCGATAGCCTGACGCTCTGCGGCGCTTAACAGCGCGGCGTCGGCGGCCAGCGCGCTGACCAGACTTTCCAGCACGCGTGCGGCTTCAACTTTTTGCTCGGCCAGCATACGCGCCTGGACGTCCTGTTCGGCGTAGCTCATCGAATCTTTAATCATGCTGGCGATCTCGCCATCGGTCAGACCGTAGGACGGCTTCACCTGAATTGAGGCCTCGACGCCGGTCGATTTCTCCATCGCCGTCACGCTCAGTAGACCGTCGGCATCCACCTGGAAGGTCACGCGAATATGCGCTCCGCCCGCCGGTAATGCCGGAATGCCGCGCAGCGCAAAGCGCGCCAGGGAACGGCAGTCCTGCACCAGCTCGCGCTCGCCCTGCATAACATGGATAGACATCGCCGTCTGGCCATCTTTGAAGGTGGTGAACTCCTGCGCGCGCGCGACAGGTATGGTGGTGTTACGCGGAATAACCTTTTCCACCAGGCCACCCATGGTTTCCAGCCCCAGGGAGAGTGGGATGACATCAAGCAGCAGCAGTTCGCTATCCGGCTTATTGCCTACCAGAATGTCCGCCTGAATCGCCGCGCCGATGGCGACGACTTTATCCGGATCGATAGAGGTCAGCGGCGTACGGCCAAAGAATTCGCCGACGCGTTCACGCACCAGCGGCACGCGGGTCGAGCCGCCCACCATCACCACTTCCAGCACCTCTTGCGCCTCAACGCCTGCATCTTTCAACGCGCGACGGCAGGCCAACAATGTACGTTTTACCAGCGGCGCGATCAGTTCATTAAACTGGCTGCGGGTCACTTCACCCTGCCAGCCGCCGACGTTCACCCGCGCCGTATCGGCATCGCTGAGGGCGATTTTCGCCGCGATGGCCGCGTCGAGCAGCTCGCGCTGCAGGCGGTTATCGCTGCGATCGTTCAGGCCAGCCTGCTCGCGCAGATAATCGGCCAACAGATGATCGAAATCGTCACCGCCGAGCGCGGAATCGCCGCCGGTCGCCAGGACTTCAAATACGCCGCGACTCAAGCGCAGCACGGAGATATCAAAAGTGCCGCCGCCGAGATCGTAAACCGCGATAGTTCCTTCCTGACCGGAGTCCAGACCGTAGGCAATCGCCGCCGCAGTGGGTTCGTTCAGAAGACGCAGGACGTGCAGGCCCGCCAGACGCGCGGCATCTTTGGTACCCTGACGCTGAGCATCATCGAAGTAGGCCGGCACGGTGATCACTACGCCATCAAGCTCGCCCGCCAGCGCCTCGGTGGCGCGTGCGGCCAGCGCCTTCAGAATATCGGCAGAAACGCGAACCGGATTGAGCAGTCCGCCCGTTGTCTGAATCATCGGCAGGCCGTTTTCGCTGGCCTGCAGGTGATAAGGCAGATGCGGGTAGCGGGCCTCGATATCGGCCAGAGAGCGCCCCATCATGCGTTTGACGGAGCTAATGGTGTTGACCGGATCCTGAGCGGCGTTTTGTCGCGCATCGTAGCCCACCGTCAAACCCGAAGCCTGATAGTTCACCACCGATGGCAGCAAATAGCGCCCCTGATGGTCGGGCAGGGTTTCGGCCTGGCCGCTACGCACGGTAGCAACCAGTGAATTGGTGGTGCCCAGGTCGATACCCGCCGCCAGACGTCGCTGGTGCGGCGCGGCGCTCAGGCCAGGCTCACTAATTTGTAATAAGGCCATAATTGCTTCCGAAAATTAAAAATCGAGCAGTTTTTCTTCGAGTTGTTCCGCACTGCTTCGCAGTTTATCGAGAAAACGCAGCTTGCGCACGGTATCCGCCGCCGCCTCCCACGTCTCGTTATTCAGTTGTTCAACCATCAGCTTATGCCGGGTATCAAATTGCGCTTTGACCCGCTTGATAAAACTTTCCAGCCGCGCTTCATCTTTCGCCTTGCCTATCTCATCAAGCTCTTCGCGCAGTTCCAGCTGTTCCATCAGGAACGCGGTATCGCGCACGGTATGCTGCTCGCTGGCGAGATCGAATCCGTGAAGCGAAAGGAGATATTCGGCGCGGGTCAGCGGGTGGCGAAGGATTTGCCACGCCTGATTGATGGTGGCGGACTGCTGCACCGCGGCAAGCTGTTCGGCCGCGCTGCCGCTGGCGAACTTGTCCGGGTGATACTGGCGCTGTAGCTCCTGGTACCGGGCAGCCAGAGGTTCTAACGAAAGGGTATAGCTGGCCGGTAACCCGAAGAGGGTAAAATAGTCCATAACAACCTCAGGGTTAACGAGATAAAGCAAACCCCACTTACGGACGTCCGCAGTGGGGTTGAGATGACATTGCAATTACACGTTAAAGCTTTCGCCGCAGCCGCACTCGTCTTTCACGTTCGGGTTGGTGAACTTAAACCCTTCGTTAAGACCTTCTTTGACGAAGTCCAGCTGCGTGCCGTCGAGGAACTGCAAGCTTTTGCCGTCGATCACGACCTTCACGCCTTTGTCTTCAAACACGGTGTCTTCTGCCGCCGGCTCGTCAACAAACTCCAGTACATAAGCCATACCCGAGCAGCCGGAAGTTCTGACTCCCAGGCGCAGACCAAACCCTTTACCGCGGTTGGCCAGAAAGGTGTTGACTCGCGCTGCTGCACTGTCGCTTAAAGTAATCGACATAACAAACCTCAACTCTTAATTATTTTGCTTCACGTTTGCTTTTGTAATCCGCAATCGCGGCTTTAATCGCGTCTTCCGCCAGAATAGAGCAGTGAATTTTCACCGGCGGCAGTTCGAGCTCGTCGGCGATATCGGTGTTTTTAATCGCCTGAGCTTCGTCCAGCGACTTCCCTTTCACCCATTCGGTCACCAGGGAGCTGGAGGCAATAGCGGAACCGCAGCCGTAGGTCTTGAAACGCGCGTCTTCAATGATACCTTCATTGTTGACTTTAATCTGCAACTTCATCACGTCGCCGCACGCCGGTGCGCCAACCATACCGCTGCCCACGTTTTCGTCGCTATTGTCGAAAGAGCCGACGTTGCGCGGATTCTCGTAATGATCGATAACTTTTTCGCTGTAAGCCATGATGAATTCTCCTTATTGGTGCCGAATTAGTGATGTGACCATTCAATGCTGTTCAAATCCACGCCCTGCTTGAACATTTCCCACAGTGGAGAGAGTTCGCGCAGACGGCCGATGGAGTTACGGACCAGATTGATGGTGTAGTCAATCTCTTCTTCGGTAGTAAAACGACCTAAAGAGAAACGAATAGAGCTATGCGCCAGCTCGTCGGTCATCCCCAGCGCGCGCAGCACGTAGGACGGCTCGAGGCTTGCGGAAGTACAGGCTGAACCGGAGGAGACCGCCAGGTCTTTCAGCGCCATAATCAGCGACTCGCCTTCAACGTAGTTAAAGCTGACGTTGAGAATGTTCGGCGCGCCCTGCTCGAGATCGCCGTTCAGGTAGACCTCTTCCATATCTTTTACGCCGTCCCACAGACGGTTACGCAGGCCGCGCAGGCGGGCCATTTCGCTTTCCATCTCTTCTTTCGCGATACGGTAAGCTTCACCCATACCGACGATCTGGTGGACTGGCAGCGTCCCGGAACGCATACCGCGCTCGTGACCACCGCCGTGCATCTGCGCTTCGATACGGATACGCGGCTTACGACGCACGTACAGCGCGCCGATGCCTTTCGGGCCGTAGATTTTGTGGCCGGAGAAGGACATCAGGTCCACTTTCAGCTGGCTCAGGTCGATAGGCAGCTTGCCCACGCTCTGGGTCGCGTCAACGTGGTAAATGATACCGCGGGCGCGGCACATCTCGCCGATGGTAGCGATATCCTGCACCACGCCGATTTCGTTATTCACGTGCATAATGGAAACCAGGATGGTGTCATCACGCATCGCGGCTTCCAGCTCTTTTAAATCGATAATGCCGTTACGCTGCGGGGCGAGGTAGGTCACTTCAAACCCTTCGCGCTCCAGCTGACGGCAGGTATCCAGCACGGCTTTGTGTTCGGTTTTGCTGGTGATGATGTGCTTGCCTTTTTTCTGATAAAAGTTGGCTGCACCTTTAATCGCCAGGTTATCGGATTCCGTCGCGCCGGAGGTAAAAACGATTTCGCGCGGGTCAGCGCCGACCAGTTCGGCAATCTGATTACGGGCGATATCTACCGCCTCTTCAGCCTGCCAGCCAAAACGGTGTGAACGAGAGGCCGGGTTACCAAAGGTCCCGTCCAGGGTCAGGAACTGCATCATTTTCTCGGCAACACGCGGGTCCACCGGCGTGGTTGCGGAATAATCGAGATAGATCGGTAATTTCATTGCTCTATAAACTCCGTACATCGCTTCAATGCAAGGAATCAGGCAACCGGCTGGATGTACGACCGAGTACACAGGATGTCGGAGCATCCCGGCCTGATTCGAAAATCTTTTTATCTTTTTTACTCAGTTCGTTTCAGCTTGCAGCACATCGCTGCAAGATGAAACTGAACGAGAACTACGCGCGCAGTTTGACGTCGATAGCGTCCTGAGCACGGGTATTACGCTGGGATTCATGGTTGTGCTGACGACCGGAGACATCGAGGATTTCCTGGTTATTCACCAGTTCGCCCAGCGTGATGTTATTCAGAAAACCGGTCAGTCGCTCGCTCAGATCGCGCCACAGCGCGTGAGTAAGGCACTTATCGCCGCCCTGGCAGCCGCCTTTACCCTGACAACGGGTGGCGTCAACGGATTCGTCTACTGCGCTGATAACTTCGCCAACTGCGATGCTACCCGCTTCTTTACCTAACAGATAACCGCCGCCTGGACCACGTACGCTGGAAACCAGACCATTTTTGCGCAGGCGAGAGAACAGCTGTTCCAGATAGGAAA
This sequence comes from Klebsiella sp. CN_Kp100, assembly GCF_040065315.1. Lineage (NCBI taxonomy): Bacteria > Pseudomonadati > Pseudomonadota > Gammaproteobacteria > Enterobacterales > Enterobacteriaceae > Klebsiella > Klebsiella sp. CN_Kp100. The sequence continues at coordinate 54,108 of NZ_JBEAIJ010000043.1, read as the reverse complement.
GCGAAATTCCCTGACGCTCTGAAATATCAGCCAACGGAACCGGACCCGATTCAGAGTTGAGCGCAACGTCAAGCATCGCGGTCACGGCATAACGCCCTTTAGATGTCAGTCTCATGTCTTACTTAACCTCAAACTCGCCCCTGCCCGGGCTTTTTATTAATATGGGTATTGCATAGCAAGGGCAAGTCTGACATTCCCGAGTAAATTGGTCAACTATTTACTTGACTGTTTTAGTCAGGTATTTGGCTTTCCGTGCCGTTTCACTTCAGCGCGGCCTGACGCCCTCACTCCGCCCCTCTTCCACAGGGAGAGGGGAACCCGCAACGACCGTGCCAGCATCGCGCCGCCGGGCAACGGCGGGCACTATTATTCTTTATTTTTCTGCTGCTGCTCAATTGACGCCAGTATGCCGCGCAGGATGTTCAGCTCCTGGCTTTCCGGACGGGCGCGAGTAAACAAACGGCGCAGTTTGTTCATCACCTGACCCGGGTGGCTGGCGCGAATAAATCCGGTTGCCAGCAGCGTCTGCTCCAGATGACCGTAGAAACGCTCTAAATCATCCACCAGCGGATACGGGGTTTCCTCATGCTCAACGACAGGTTCATTTTGTTCCTGCGCCGCCAGCCAGGCCATCCGGACTTCATAGGAGATAACCTGTACCGCCATCGCCAGGTTCAGCGAACTGTATTCCGGATTCGCGGCAATCGCCACGTGGTAGTGACACTTCTGCAGCTCTTCGTTAGTCAGGCCTACGCGTTCGCGGCCAAATACCAGCGCGATCGGCGCATGCTTCGCTTCAGCAACGCTTTTCAGACCGCATTCACGCGGATCGAGCATCGGCCACGGCAGCGTGCGGGAGCGCGCGCTGGTTCCCACGACCAGGCTGCACCCCGCCAGGGCCTCATCGAGGGTATCAACGATGTTGGCATTGCCAATCACGTCGCTGGCTCCGGCCGCCAGAGCGATGGCCTGAGAATCAGGTTTAACCAGAGGATTGACCAGCCAGAGGTTGGTTAACCCCATGGTTTTCATTGCGCGGGCGACGGAGCCCATATTGCCGGTGTGTGAGGTTTCTACCAGTACGATTCGAATATTTTGCAGCATTATGGTTCTTCGGCTAAAGATTATTCGTGCATGCTATCATAAAACGGAGACATAAGCAGATTTCACTGTTACTATATGCGCCGTTTTTTCCCGTTCTTTAACATCCAGTGAGAGATACCGATGCATCCGATGCTGAACATCGCCGTGCGCGCAGCGCGCAAGGCGGGTAATTTAATTGCCAAGCACTACGAAACCCCTGACTCCGTAGAAACCAGCCAGAAAGGCAGCAATGATTTTGTGACCAACGTCGATAAAGCCGCAGAGGCGATGATTATCGAAACCATTCGCAAATCTTACCCACAGCACACCATCATCACCGAAGAAAGCGGTGAGCACGCTGGTGAAGATCAGGATGTTCAATGGGTTATCGATCCACTGGATGGCACCACCAACTTTGTAAAACGTCTACCCCACTTCGCCGTATCCATTGCCGTACGCATTAAAGGCCGTACTGAAGTAGCCGTGGTTTACGATCCAATGCGTAACGAACTGTTTACCGCAACCCGCGGTCAGGGCGCGCAGCTGAACGGCTACCGCCTGCGCGGCAGCAGCGCTCGCGATCTCGATGGCACGATCATCGCCACCGGCTTCCCATTCAAAGCAAAACAGCACGCGACCTCCTACATGAACATCCTCGGCAACATGTTTACCGAATGCGCGGACTTCCGCCGTACCGGTTCCGCCGCCCTGGATCTGGCCTACGTTGCTGCTGGCCGCGTTGACGGCTACTTTGAAATCGCGCTGAAACCGTGGGATTTCGCGGCCGGCGAGCTGATCGCCCGTGAAGCCGGCGCTATCGTCTGCGACTTTACCGGCGGCCATAACTACCTGCTGACCGGCAACATCGTTGCAGGCAACCCGCGCGTTGTGAAAGCGATGCTGGCCAATATGCGCGAGCAGCTGAGCGAAGCGCTGAAGCGTTAATTTCTCACTGAATGAAAAACAAAAAGGAAGCCGCGGCTTCCTTTTTTTATCGCTTCAAAACGGACGCAGGCCGCCGCCCGATGGCATCGCGCTGCTCCACATCACTATCGCCGCCGCCAGTAAGATCACGCCGCCGGCCAGCGCCAGCGTTGCCCAGCCAATCTGCTTCCACAGCGCCGGCGCCCGGCCGGCGCTCAGCCTGACCGCCAGCTGACGGAAGCCATGCACCAGCAGGGCCAGCGCGCTAATCGTTAACGAGGTACCTGCCGCCATCGCCATCGCGGCCGCCATGCCCCAGCTAAATACGCCGATAACCTTGCTGAATAACAGCACCATAATCGCTCCGGAGCAGGGCCGCATCCCCATTGACAGCACGATAGCCAGCCGAGCCCGCCAGTCGTCGCCGCTTTGCAGCTGTTCCGGCGCCGGCAGATGCTGATGCCCGCAGCCGCAGTTGGCGTGATGAACGTGATGCGCCGTGAAGGCGGTGAATGTCGGCCGGCGCAGCAGTACGCGCAGCTTTTTTAGCGCACGCCAGCACAACAAAAGGCCCAGCGCGCCGACCAGCAGATAGCTTCCCTTTTCCAGCCAGAAGCTGCTCAGGTGCAGCTGTCTTGCCGGCAGCCGCAGCAGCGTCAGCACCACGACGACTAAGGCGATAGCCACCAGCCCCTGCAGCAGCGAGGCGGCCAGGGTCAGACCGATGCTCGATTTCAGCTTCGACGGATGGGTTGCCAGCCAGGTGGTTATGACCACCTTGCCGTGCCCGGGCCCCAGGGCATGGAGGACGCCGTAGGCGAAGCTAAATCCCAGCAGCGACAGCCCGGCAGCGGCAGGATTCTCCGCTACCGCCTGCAGAAGCCGACTCAGTTCGACATTCAGCGCGCGCTGCCAGACCGCGCTTTGCAGCAGCACCTGCGGCCAGGCCCGCCATAGCCAGAAGCCAGCTCCGGCTGCCAGCAGCAGAAACAGCGCCAGCGGCCACAGCTGGCGCCAGCGCGGCGAACGGCCGGCATGAGCAAAAATCACTGACATTGCAGCGTCACCTTTTGCGCGAAGTAATTCCCCAGTTCCATATCCTCCGGCGGCGCATCCGCTTTATCCAGCGACTGCGCGTAGGACAACATTTTTTCGTTAGGCTTCGGCGTCATCACTTTTGCCGTGCAGCTTGTCTTCATCGCCGTCGGTAGAGTGAAGTCTGCGTCTTTGTCGTAATACATATCAACATAATAGGTCGGGTCGTAGGTGGAAAAGGTGAAGGTTTGCCCGGCCATCGGCTGCGGCTTCGCCAGCGGCAGAGTAAAAGAGAGTACCGCCTGATGGCCGCTGCGCTCAAGGCCATAGCCATCGGGCCGATTATCAAACTTCACTCTCTCGCCGTTATGCCACAGCTCGCTGAAATAGTGCTGGCCCAGCACGTTCGCCATCACTTCCGCCGCCAGCTTTTTCCAGATTTCGCTACCGGGTTTGGCGTTGCCCGCATCATAGAGCAGATCGGCGGAGGTGATTTCATCCATCGTCCAGCGCATTTTAAAGCCGGTAAGCTGCCCATTTTCCGCTACGGCCTCGGTTTGCAGACTAATGAAACTGTGCGGATGCGCCGCCGCAGATAGCGATAAAAACATGAAAAACGCTACGCTGACGCATTGTTTCACTCTCTTCATCTGTTCCTCGCGTGAAAAATTCTGTGAACCCCGCCAGCAATCCTGATGTAAAGACCCGGAAATGCCCTGTTCACCCGCAATACATTAACTACTCTTAACGAAAACCCTAACTGGAACTAACCGGATGATGACAGTGATTGAACCACCATCTGTGCTTTCCAGTCCACAGCGCCGTAGCCAGGTGCTCCTGATGTTTTATCTGCCCGGGCAGTCCGTGACGCCCGAATGGCTGGGTAACCTCACCCAGGTTGATGAGGATACCGCCCGGCAGGACATCGCGGAGACGGGACGCGAAATTCAGCGTTATCACCGCTTGACCCTGACTTCACAAGCGGACGGCAGCTATCGGATGGAAGGCGCCGCGCTCGATCAACGCTTATGCCTGCTGCACGGCCTGCGCCGCGGGCTGCGCCTGTGCCCGCATTTTGTCAGCCACCATTTTACCCCGGCTCTGAAAACGCAGCTTAAACAGCAAGGTATCGCACGCACGCTCTATGATGACACCAATCTTCAGGCATTGGTCAACCGCTGCTCGCGCGCCCTGAACCGGCAGTTTGACTGCCGCGACGTGCATTTTCTGCGTCTTTATTTACAGTATTGTTTGCTGCAGCACCACCTTGGGCAGAGTCCCTCTTTCACTCACGAGCAGCAGCGCTGGGCGCAGGCCGCCGCCGAATTTGCCCTCGCCGAGGAGATTGTCCGCCACTGGCAGCGGCGGGTTGCGGCAGCGCCCCACGCAGGAGAACAGCTGTTTTTGACCCTGCTGTTTATGCTGTTGAAAACTCCCGATCCTATTCGCGATGGTCATCAGCAGGATCGACGTCTGCATCTGGCTATATCTGGCCTGATTCACCGCTTTCAGAACCTGGCGGGTCGTCCGTTTAGCGATGAACAGGGGCTCAGCGATCAGCTCTATATCCACCTCTCGCAGGCGTTACATCGCAGCGTTTTCGCTATCGGTATCGATAACGCGCTGCCGGAGGAAATTGGCCGTCTTTATCCCCGCCTGATGCGCACCACCCAGGCCGCACTGGAGGAGTTCGAAGCCAGCTGGCAAGTGCGGTTTAGCCAGGAGGAAGTCAGCCTGATCGCGGTGATTTTCGGCGCATGGCTGATGCAAAAAAGCGATCTGCAAGAGAAGCAGGTGGTGCTGCTTACCGATAATAATCCGGATCTTGAGCAGTCGCTGGAGCAGCAGCTGCGCGAGTTAACCCTGCTGCCGCTCAATATCAAGTATTTGAGCGTGAGCACCTTTCAGAAAGAGGGCGCCCCGAAGGAAGTGACGCTGATCGTCACTCCCTATACCACCGCGCTACCGCTGTTTTCACCGCCGCTGTTTCATGCTGAAGAGGCGTTCAGCGATCATCAGCAGCAGCAGATTTGCAAAATGCTGGAGGCCTAGGCTACCGCTTTTGGCCTCACCACCAGCGCCGGTAAGGCCACCAGCGCCATTACCCAGAACACGCCCTGGTGCAGATGCTGGTAGAGGAAACCGGCAAATACCGTCATCACCGCAATGCTGCCGCCCATCGCGACAGCGGAGTAGACCGCCTGCAGGCGGATCACTTCGCTGCCCTGACGCGCTGCGATATAGCGCATCGCCGCCAGATGGCACACCGTAAAGGTGCCGCAGTGGAGGATCTGCGCGACGATAAGCCAGGGTAGCGCCGTCGTCCAGCCCATCAACGTCCAGCGAATCAGCCCGCACACCGCGGACAGCAGCAGTAGATCGCGGGCGCTAAAGCGACGGAAGACTTTTTTGCTCAGCGCGAAAATCACCACTTCCGCCACCACGCCAAGCGACCACAGATAGCCCACCGCGGAGGCCGAATACCCCGCCTCCTGCCAGTAGATAGCGCTAAATCCGTAGTAGGCGGCGTGCGCTCCCTGCAGCAAACAGACGCAGGCGAGGAAGCGCCAGCTTTGCCGCACCAGCGTAAGCCAGGCCGCCAGCCCAGCCGCTTCCTGCTGGCGGGACTCTCCCTGCGGCTGCACCGACGGTTTCAGCAGCATGCCGAGCAGCATTGAAGCAATACCGACGCTGAGCATCACCAGTATCATCCGGTAGTCATACAGGCTGACCAGCTTCCCGGTTAGCGCCGAACCAATGACGAAAGCTATCGATCCCCACAGACGCACGCGCCCGTAGTCCATGGTGATCTGCTTTTGCCAGGTATTCGCCAGCGCGTCGGTGAGCGGCACCAGCGGCGAGAAAAAGAGGTTAAAGCCGACGATAATCACCATTAGCCAGGCGACATGATGGCCGACCCAAAATGCGAGCGCAAAAAGCAGCGTCAGCAAAGCCAGAATGCGTAGAGAAGAGATCAGTCGGGACGGGTCGCTGACCCGCGGCGCAATCAGCAGGCTGCCAAGAAAACGCGACACCAGCCCGGCGCCGAGCAGCATACCGATGGTTTCCGGCGTCAGGCCAAGTCCGGAAAGCCAGACGCTCCAAAAAGGCAGGAAGATACCGTAGCTAAAGAAATAGGTGAAGTAACTAAGCGCCAGCCAGCGCGTGGAGTGTAAGACCATGATTCCCTCCCGAATGGAGGCGACAGTCTGGCGATAAAGCGGGGCGGGTGCAAGATGCCCTCGCCCCAAAAATGGCGCTACTCGCGCCCCTGAACGTCTATTTTTAGCGAAAAATTCAGCGTATCTCCGGTGCCCAAAACCCGCAGCCCCGGCTGGCCGTCCATGTTATGGGCGTTTACCGGGTGAGTTTGCGGCTCGAGGCAAAGGAACGGTTCACCCTGCATTCTAAAGAGCATCAACCACGAAGTTTGCGAAAGAATTGCGATATTCATCACATTACTTACTATCCTCGCTCGTCCACTCCAGCCGGAATAGCCGACGTTTAGCCAGCGATCCTCACCGTACTGCGGGTGACTGAAATCGGCATAGCCGGGAAGAGGGCTTTGCCAGTCCAGCGGAAGATGCTGTTCCCCTTCCGGCCAGTAGCCACTGGCGGCAAACTGTACCGTGCTGCGCTTATCAAAGGAGAAAAAGGGATGAAAACCGCAGCCGTAGGGGATAGGCGTGCTACCGCAGTGGGTAAGCGTCAGCGACGCTATCAGTTGGTTACGCAGCAACTGATAGCGGATCTGCGCCAGGTAATCGAAACCGCAGACATGTTGCCGACGCAGCTGTAACACGCAAAAATCGCCGCCGCGCGCAATGATATCCCAGCACTGCAGCCAACCGTCGCCGTGGAGAAAAAAATGCGCGTCGGCGTGGTGACGTGGCAGGACTATCTCGCGTCCCTGAAAAATAAAGCGATTTCCGGCAACGCGATTGGCCATCGGCAGCATCGGAAACATGCCGCCAGCGGGATTTTCATATAGCACCGGCGCCTGATATTGCCGCGAGAATAAACTTTGCACTTTGCCGCCCAGAGAAGAGACGCACATCCGCAGATGCGCGTTCTCCATAATCCACTCTTCCGCCATTAGCGCGTCTGCTCCTGCTTCGCCGCATTAACGCCCGTATGGCGTTGCGCCAGCTGTTCTTCCAGGGCTTCGAGAGTGATCCCCTTTGTTTCCGGCACGTTGCGCAGAATATAGAGATAGCCGGCAGCGCAAATGATGCCATACAGCAAGAAGCTGCCCGCCGCGCCCAGTCCGGCATTAAGCAGCGGGAAAGTGTAGGTTAACAAGAAACAGGCAATCCACAGCGCCAGGGTACCTAAAGACATGGCGAGTCCGCGAACGCGGTTGGGAAAGATTTCCGCCAGCAGTACCCAGGTGACCGGCGCCAGGGTCAAGGCGTAAATGGCAATAGCCGCCAGCACCAGCAGCAGTACCGGCCAGCCCATAATGCCCATGGCGTAAGCGCCGGCAATCAGCACATAGATCAGCGTCAAGCCTGAAGCGCCAAGCAGCATCAGTTTACGGCGGCCGATTTTATCCACCAGCGGCAGCGCGGCGAGGGTAAATACCAGGTTTACAACCCCCGTCGCGACGATCGATTTAAGCGTGCTGTTAATATCGAAGCCCGCTGAGGCAAAAATCTCCTGTGCGTAGTTAAAGATGACGTTGATTCCGCACCACTGCTGGAAAACGGCGAGAACCATGCCAATGATCACGATCGGTTTCACCTGCGGAGCCAGCAGTGCGCCATAGGATACTTTATGGTTATCTTTTTCCAGCGTGTGCGCGATGTCGCGTAATATTCTGTCGGCATAGTCGGCAGAACCAATGCGTTCCAGCGCGGCTCGGGCACGCTCAGGCTTACCGGCTTTCATAAGCCAGCGCGGCGATTCGGGAACAAAAAACATCAGTACCAGAAACGCCAGCGCCGGAACCAGTTCTGCGCCGAACATCCAGCGCCAGCCCATCTGCCCGTTCCAGGTTTCTACAATCATTTGCTGCGTCGCCCCCGTCTCTACGGGTTCCGCAATCATCAGGTTAATAAGCTGAGCGGCCAGCACGCCAATCACGATAGTGAGCTGGTTGACCGCAACAAAGCGCCCTCTTTTTTCTGCCGGGCTGACTTCGGCGATGTAAAGCGGGCTGAGAGCGGATGCCAGACCAATCCCCACGCCGCCCACAATGCGGTAAACCACAAACATGTCGAAACTGCTGGCGACCGCCGTCCCCCACGCCGACGCGCTGAACAGCACGGCGGAAAGTATTAAGGGCAGCTTGCGCCCGAGTTTATCGGCGCACCATCCCGAGATTAATGCGCCGAAAACGCAGCCCACCAGCGCCGAACTCATAGCCCAGCCGGATTGTGCCGGATCGGTAATGGAAAACCAGGCTTCATAAAATGGCTTAGCGCCGCCGATGACTACCCAGTCATAGCCAAACAGTAAACCACCGCAGGCGGCGACCAGACAGATAGTCCAGACGTAGCCCATTTTGAGATGTGTCTGCGCGTTATTCATAATGATTCCTCTATAAGGGAAACGCAGGGAACAGTAGGGTACAGGCGAGCCAGGCCCGCCCATTTGAGGTTCAGGAAAAAATGCCGCTTTGCAGGGCATGACGAATCAAATGCGCCTTATCATGAGCCGGGTTCAGTTGCAGAAGACGCTGCATCGCCTGCTGGCTGGCGGATACATTCCCCAGCCCCAGATGGCCCAGCGCTTCAATAAACAAGCAGTGCTGCTGATGTTGCTGCTGCGCTGAGACATCAAGCACCACCAAATCCGGAAGAGAGACGGCAAAAAAGTCGGCTTGCGGAACGTCATCCCGATGCTGCCCGGCCCAGGTGATAAAATTCTGGAGGTGCTGCTCGGCCTGCGCCGGGTTACCGCTCTTACGCAGCGCGATGCCCTGCCAGAAAAGGTAATCAGCGGGCTGATCGTTGTAGTAACGCCCGGCGTCCAGCGTTGAGCTTCCTTGTAGGGCAAGCTGATAATATTCCTCTGCCTGCTGCGCATCCCCAGCCTGTTCCGTGCAGTAGCCCAGCAAATACCAGATATCGTTGTCCGTCTGCCCGGGCAGTCGCCCCTCCCCCAGATTATCGGGATAGCGTAATGCGTCTTTCAGACAGTCCGCAGCCTGCGTAAACGCCTCGCGTTCAATAAACTGCAAAGCCCGATGCAGCTGATTGAGCAAATACTGACCGGTGATTTTCCCTTCCCCGCCTTCCCAGGGATGAAACACGCGCGTACCGAGAATAGCGGCGGCATCGGCATAATGGCCGGAAGCATTCCACAGGCTTAGCAGCTCAGCGGTCAGATCGTCCCGCTTCAGCACCACCGATTTGCGCGCCGCCAGCTTCTCCAGTCGTTCGTTTACCGGCGTACCCAGTGATTTTTGCAGAAAATCAAGCTCAAAGAGGAAGCGCGCGTTTTCAGGCTCAAGCTCTACGGCGCGCTGTAGATAAGCCAGCGCCTGCGCCGCATCCTGTTGTTTATTCCAGGCGTAAACCCCGAGCAGGCGATGAGCGGGCGCATAGTCGGGTGATTTTGCCAGCGTCTCGCGCCAGCAGCTGACCGCCTCTTCATAGCGTCGTTTGCTGTACCAGAAGCAACCGAGCAGATAGCGGGCGAAAGCGCTGTCGCTCAGGGTTTGCAGCATCTGAACTTCATCGAGCGTATTGGGGAAACGCACTTTTTGCGGATGGCAGCGCTCGGCTTCGGCAATCAACCGTTGCCGTTTATTGGCGTCATCGCTTAACGAGGCTCGCCACAGCATCGGCAGCGCCTCCTGACAATCCAGCACCTCAAGCACCTCTTTCGCCGCCTGCTTCTGTCCGATAGAAAGCAGCCAGCCCGCCAGCAGGCTGCCGTTGATCCCTCTACGCCCCGTTACCCGCAGTAGGTTCTCTCGCGCTTCGTCGCTGGGCTCAATCATCCAGCGCGCGCAGTGCAGCGGATAGCTCAACGGGTATTGTTTAAGACAGGCGAAAATATACTCCTGCGCCGCTTTCGTCCGCCCGCTGTCCGCTAACGCCAGCGCTTTCAGCCCCATAGCCAGATGGTTGCTGGCGTTGAACTGCAGACTGGTGTTGACCTTTTCCAGCGCGTCGGCCGTATCACCACGCTTCATCGCCAGCCTTGCCAGCGCCCACCATGCAGCATCGCGGCAGTTACCGCTCCAGGATGCTTTGTAATAGTGATCCCTGGCGCCTTGTTCATCTCCCTGCCTTTCCAGCGCGCTGGCAAGCAGCATACTGGCTTCGCCATCGCGCGGATTTTTATTCAGACGATGGGCGCGAAGTAGCGCGGCGCGGGAGCATTGCTCCGCTAAAACCCAGTCGGCCTGGTTAAACGCCAGCGTCCCGAGGGCAACATTATTGCGATAATCCTGCGGATCGAGGGCTATCGCCCGGCGATAGTAATCTGCGGCATAGCGGCTGGCGTGATTGTATTGTTCAAGATGCTGGCCGATAAAATAGAGCTCATCACCGTTGTGAATCTCTTCCGGCATCGCTGGCGCTGAGGCCGGTTCGGGCAGCGGCGTCTGCTGAGTAATATGTTCGTGATAATCCAGCAGCAGTTGCTTGTCTGCACTTTTCACCTTGATGGTCAAGCGACCGGCGTCATGTTCCGGCAGCGTATGCCGCCAACTCTCGCCGGGCTTCAGCGTAAGCTGAGTTTCATACAGCGGCTGCTGTTCAGCACTGAGTTCAACAACGATATTTTCCAGCGGCGCAATGGCGTAAACGCCGAACTGTAGCTGCTCAGACTCGCGAACCAGCTTCAGCGCCAGTTGCGTATTGGCATTTTGCACCATTCCCAGCTCGCTATAGGGAAGGAAATTTTGCACAAAAATCTTCTCTTCATAAGGCGCAAGCCAGGTAAAGTCAGGCTGGTTATCGGTGTAGACGCCAGTCATCAGCTCAATATAAGGGCCATTTTCGTCGGTCAGATTGCGGTCCCATGCCTGGCCAAAGTCGCCATAGCCCCAGCTCCACTGTTTTTTGCCCGGAGAGATGTGATGATCGGCAACATGCAGTAGCCCACCGCGCTCGTCATGGTGATAAGCGCCGACAAAATCGTAATCCGATTTCTCCGCCATATACGAGGTGGGCACAGGAACGTTTTTATAACGGGAGATATCGACGCCCGCAGAATAGTCGACTTTGTAGTAGGTGCCGGTGGCAATAGGGAAAGCGGAAACATCGCGCTTGCCGTGATCGAACACGGCGGTGACGTCGGGCGGGAAAACGCTCTGGTGAGCATCGCCGCCTTTTACCGCCGGGTTGGCCCACCACAGGAAATGGCGCGGCGTGCCGTTACCATTAAAGACCTTACCGGTAATTTCAATCAGCGCGCGGTCAGGATAGAGAGTAAACCCGGTCATGACCTGCAAACCGCGCATGGGCTCCGCTTCCCCCATCCATACGGTCTGCACGCCGTTTTCCCCGCACTGGATCGAAAAGTCGACCGGCATAAAGGTCGTCGGGCGATGATGCTGCGGCCAGTTGAACTCGATACCGCCGGAGATCCATGGCCCCAGCAGCCCCACCAGGGCGGGCTTCACAACTTCATTGTAATACACGAAATCGCGCTGTTTAACCTTGTCATACGCCCGATGTATACGGCCGCCGAGTTCCGGTAACAGCATAATTCGAATGAAATCATTCTCCATCCATACTGCCTGATAATCGCGCATCTCACGTTCGCCGGTCAGGGTGTCAATCACGCCGTAGGGATAGACGTTACCGGAAGAACCTTGATAAACGCGTTTTTCCAGAAACATGGGGTTCGGATCCTCCGCCCCCGTTGTCCACGTAGGTAATGTAATTATTTCCTGCCAGACCTTAACCGAACCGTACATGACGCCTCCACTAAACAAAGTAAGGTAAAATTCGCTATGAGAGGAGTTTATATCGTCACTTAGCTGCTAAAATGCGCAATGCTCACGCAATATAGTTAAGGGAGTTAAGTTTATGCAGCGTACCGGTTTAAATAATGCCCGGGTCAGACAGGCCAATAAATCCATTTTTTTGGCTCATCTCTGGCGGGAGAAGCAGCTGAGTAAATCCCAGCTTTCTCAGCTCACCGGACTCTCTATTCCGGCGGTGAGCAATATTCTTGAAGAGCTGCTCAGCGAGGGACTAATCGATCACTCCACGGAAAAAATGAGCAAACGCGGCGTGAACAGCGGAAGCTACCAGATCCCCGCGCGCGGAGCCTGGACGCTATGCATGAATATTACGCCGACCAGTATTGAGTATCAGCTTGCCGATGCCCGTCTACTGGCGGTTGACGGCCACCAGCATTTGCCCATCGATGCCCCTACGCCGCAGGCCCTTCTGGAGGCCATCGTGGAATGCTGGCGGCGTATCCACCGCCTCTACCCGCAGCACAGCATCAATCTCGCCCTTGGCGTCCATGGTCAGGTTGATCCGATCACCGGCGTTTCACAAACCATGCCCCAGGCGCGCTGGAAAACGCCGATTGAAATAAAGTATCTGCTGGAAGAACAGCTCGGCGTGCAGGTACGGGTAGATAATGACTGCGTGATGCTGGCGCTGGCGGAGAAATGGCAGCATCCGGGCCCACAACCGGATTTTTGCGTGATCAACGTCGATTACGGTATTGGATCATCGTTTGTGATTAACGATCAGATTTATCGAGGAAGCCTCTACGGCAGCGGGCAGATTGGACACACGATTGTGAATCCTGACGGCAAAGCCTGCGACTGCGGGAGATATGGCTGTCTTGAAACCGTAGCCTCCCTCAGCGCGTTGAAAAAACAGGCGCGGATGTGGCTTAAAACCCAGCCTGAGGCGCAGCGATCTCCGGAGCAGTTAACCACGGCATCGCTCATTGAGGCCTGGGAACTGGGAGACGTGCATATTCGCGCATGGGTTGATAACGCCGCCAACGCTATTGGCTTAAGTCTTTATAATTTCTTAAATATTTTGAATATTAACCAGATCTGGCTATACGGTCGCAGCTGTGCTTTTGGCGAACAGTGGCTGGAGAGTATCGTCAAACAAACCGGCTTTAATCCGTTTGACCACGGCGATACGCCGAGAGCGCATGCCACCCAAATCGGTTTTGGCACACTGACCCGCGCTCAGCAGCTGATGGGGATCGGTTATCTGTATGTTGAGGAGCAACTGCAGACGCTGCGTTAATCGTCAGGGGGACGTGGCGGAGCGCAAATTTGTGTATTACGTTTAAATCACACGTCTCTCATAACGAGCTGATCATGAACACTCTACGCTACTTTGACTTTGGTTCCTCCCGCTCTCTGCTGCTGCTGATTGCGCGTATCGCGGTAGTGGTGCTGTTTATTCTTTTCGGTTATCCCAAGCTGCTCGGCTTTAGCGGCACGGTGCAGTATATGGCCTCCTCCGGCGCGCCGATGCCAACGCTTGCGGCCATCATTGCCATTATTATGGAGGTGCCGGCGGCCATTTTAATTGTGCTGGGCTTTTTCACCCGCCCGCTGGCGGTGATGTTTATTTTTTATACTCTTGGCACCGCGGTGATTGGCCATCACTACTGGAATATGTCCGGCGATGCGGTACTACCGAACATGATTAACTTCTGGAAAAACGTCAGTATTGCCGGCGCCTTCCTGCTGCTGGCAATAACCGGGCCCGGAGCGATTTCGCTCGACCGCCGCTAATCAACAGGCACAAAAAAGGCCGCATCAGCGGCCTTTTTTAGCTCAACGCTAACGCTTACGCATAGACCGGGAAGCGTGCGCAGATATCCAGCACTTTACCCTTCACGCGCTCAATGACCGCTTCGTCATTGATGTTGTCCAGCACGTCGCACATCCAGCCGGCCAGCTCTTTGACTTCTGCTTCCTTAAAGCCGCGACGGGTCACCGCCGGAGACCCGATACGGATACCGGAGGTCACAAACGGGCTCTTCGGATCGTTCGGCACGCTGTTTTTGTTGACGGTGATGTTGGCGCGGCCCAGGGCTGCGTCAGCTTCTTTACCGGTCAGGTTTTTATCGACCAGATCCAGCAGGAACAGATGGTTTTCAGTGCCGCCGGAAACCACTTTGTAGCCGCGGTTCAGGAACACTTCGACCATCGCTTTAGCGTTTTTCGCTACCTGCTGCTGGTAAACTTTGAACTCTGGCTCCATCGCTTCTTTCAGCGCGACGGCTTTCGCCGCGATAACGTGCATCAGCGGGCCGCCCTGGGCGCTCGGGAATACGGCGGAGTTCAGTTTTTTGTACAGCTCTTCGCTGCCGCCTTTCGCCAGGATCAGGCCGCCGCGCGGACCAGCCAGGGTTTTGTGGGTGGTGGTGGTCACGACGTGAGCATGCGGAACCGGGTTCGGGTAAACGCCTGCGGCGATCAGACCGGCAACGTGAGCCATATCGACGAACAGGTATGCGCCGATGCTGTCAGCGATTTCACGCATTTTTGCCCAGTCAACCACGCCGGAATAAGCCGAGAAACCACCGATAATCATCTTCGGTTTATGTTCCTGAGCCTGCTTAGCCATATCGTCATAGTCAATTTTACCGGACTCATCGATACCGTAAGGGATGATGTTGTACAGTTTGCCAGAGAAGTTGACCGGAGAGCCGTGAGTCAGGTGGCCACCTTGCGCCAGGTTCATACCCAGAACGGTATCGCCCGGCTGCAGCAGAGCGGTATAGACCGCGAAGTTCGCCTGGGAGCCGGAGTGCGGCTGCACGTTAGCGTAGTCAGCGCCGAACAGTTCTTTAGCGCGGTCAATAGCCAGCTGCTCTACGATATCGACGTATTCACAGCCGCCGTAGTAGCGCTTGCCCGGGTATCCTTCAGCGTATTTGTTGGTCAGCTGAGAGCCCTGCGCCTGCATTACGCGCGGGCTGGTGTAGTTTTCGGAGGCGATCAGTTCGATGTGCTCTTCCTGACGTACTTTTTCTTGCTCCATAGCCTGCCACAGTTCGGCATCATAATCGGCAATGTTCATTTCACGCTTTAACATCCGCATCTCCTGACTCAGCTAACAATAAAATTTCGGCCTAAAAAGGCGGTCCACCTGGACAACGGCCCACAGTATAACTGAATCATTCTGCGATAACAGGTCTTGACAAAGGATTTTACGCAAACGATTGGCTCCGCATTACACAAGGCTTTGAGCAATAAAGCACCTTCGATTATCAACGGATTTCTTTTCAGGTTTGTGATGCAAATAATTCATGTTGTAACTGTCTTAAGGTAAAGCGTTAAAGAACCATTTACAAAGCAGGGTTATTTTTATAAGATGCATTTAATATGCATCATTAAGATAACTTATAAAGGAAGCTGCTATGCTCGACGCCCAGACCATCGCTACGGTGAAAGCCACCATCCCCCTGCTGGTTGAAACCGGTCCAAAACTGACCGCTCATTTTTACGACCGCATGTTTGCTCACAATCCCGAATTAAAAGAAATCTTCAATATGAGCAATCAGCGCAACGGCGACCAGCGCGAGGCGCTGTTCAACGCGATTGCCGCGTATGCCAGCAATCTCGAGAACCTGCCCGCCCTGCTGCCGGCGGTAGAGAAAATCGCCCAGAAGCACACCAGCTTCCAGATTCAACCCGAGCAGTACAATATTGTTGGTACTCACCTGCTGGCGACCCTCGATGAGATGTTCAGTCCGGGCCAGGAAGTACTGGATGCCTGGGGCAAGGCCTACGGGGTGCTGGCCAACGTCTTTATTAATCGTGAAGCGCAAATCTATAACGAAAGCGCCAGCAAAACCGGCGGCTGGGAAGGCACCCGCGCATTCCGCATCGTCAAAAAAACGCCGCGCAGCGCGCTGATTACCAGCTTTGAATTTGAGCCGGTCGACGGCGGCGCGGTAGCGGAATATCATCCAGGCCAGTATCTGGCGGTCTGGCTGAAGCCGGAAGGTTTTCCGCATCAGGAAATTCGCCAGTACTCTTTGACCCGCAAACCCGACGGTAAAGGCTATCGTATCGCGGTTAAACGTGAAAACGGCGGCCAGGTTTCAAACTGGCTGCATGATTCAGCGAAAGAAGGCGACGTGATTTATCTGGCCGCGCCGGCCGGTGATTTCTTCCTCAACGTGGCGCCGGAAACCCCGGTCACGCTGCTCTCCGGCGGCGTCGGTCAGACGCCAATGCTGGCGATGCTGGATGTGCTGGCAAAAGCGCAGCATCCGGCGCAGGTGAACTGGTTCCATGCGGCAGAGAACGGCGACGTACACGCCTTCGCGGACGAAGTTAAAACGCTGGGTGAAACGCTGCCGAAGTTTACTTCTCACGTCTGGTACCGCAGCCCGAGCGAAGCGGACCGTGAATCCGGCGCGTTTGATAGTGAAGGTTTGATGGATTTAACGGCGCTGGCCGACAAGATCGGCGACCCGCAAATGCAGTTCTATCTCTGCGGCCCGGTGGCGTT
The DNA here is from genome assembly GCF_040065315.1 of Klebsiella sp. CN_Kp100. Lineage (NCBI taxonomy): Bacteria > Pseudomonadati > Pseudomonadota > Gammaproteobacteria > Enterobacterales > Enterobacteriaceae > Klebsiella > Klebsiella sp. CN_Kp100. The sequence continues at coordinate 37,648 of NZ_JBEAIJ010000043.1, read as the reverse complement.
TATGCAGTTTGCCGCGAAGCAGCTGGTAGATCTGGGCGTGAGCAGCGGCAACATTCATTATGAGTGCTTCGGCCCGCACAAGGTGCTGTAAACGGAGCGATAAATGCAGGCGGCCCGGAAATTGCCGGACCGCCATCCGGTTTGACAGCTTAAATCGCCGCGTCGTCTTCTTCGCCGGTACGGATACGAATCACGCGCGCGACATCGAAAACAAAGATTTTACCGTCGCCGATTTTGCCGGTCTGCGCTGTACGAATAATGGTATCCACGCAGGTGTCGACGATATCATCGGTAACAACGATTTCGATTTTCACTTTCGGCAGAAAATCGACCATATACTCCGCGCCGCGATACAGCTCGGTATGCCCCTTCTGACGGCCAAAGCCTTTCACTTCCGTTACCGTCATACCGGTGATGCCGACTTCGGCCAGCGCTTCACGCACGTCATCCAGTTTGAAGGGTTTAATAATCGCATCAATCTTTTTCATGGTGTTCCTGTTTTAGTCGCGTAACCGGTTGCTAACCGTATCATAACTTGCGCCATCATCCGGAGCTACTCTTTAAAGTCATTAGCGTCGAGCTCGTGGCGCGACAGCAGCTTATAAAATTCGGTGCGATTGCGCCCCGCCATCCGGGCCGCATGCGTGACGTTCCCTTTGGTAATTTGCAGCAGCTTGCGCAGGTAATTGAGCTCAAACTGATTCCGCGCTTCGACAAACGTCGGCAGCGCGGTGTTTTCCCCTTCCAGCGCCTGCTCTACCAGGGCGTCGCTAATGACCGGCGAAGAGGTCAGCGCCACGCACTGCTCAATCACGTTCACCAGCTGGCGCACGTTGCCCGGCCATTTAGCGGCCATCAGCCGCTTCATCGCATCCGTGGAAAATGCGCGGACAAAAGGTTTATGGCGATCGGCAGACTGGCGCAGCAGATGGTTCGCCAGCAGCGGAATATCTTCCGTACGCTCAGCCAGCGGCGGGATTTTCAGACTCACCACGTTGAGACGATAGAACAGATCTTCACGAAATTCGCCTCGCGCCATGGCCTTCGGCAGGTCGCGATGGGTCGCAGAAATAATCCGCACATCAATATCGATATCGCGATTGCTGCCCAGCGGGCGCACTTTACGTTCCTGCAGAACGCGCAGCAGTTTCACCTGTAGCGCAACCGGCATATCGCCAATTTCATCAAGAAACAAGGTCCCGCCTTCTGCGGCCTGGAATAGCCCCTCGCGATTGCTGACTGCGCCGGTAAAAGCGCCGCGCGCGTGGCCGAACAATTCTGACTCCAGCAACTGTTCGGGAAGCGCGCCGCAGTTAATGGCGACAAAAGGTTTATCGCGGCGCGGGCTGGCGTTATGAATTGCCTGGGCGACAATCTCCTTGCCGGTACCGCTCTGGCCGTTAATCAGCACGCTGACGTCCGACTGCGCCACCATCCCGGCCTGCTCCAGCAGTCGCTCCATCAACGGGCTACGGGTCACAATCGCCTGACGCCAGCGCTCGTCGGTGGTTGGCGCGCTCTGCTCCAGCGCGTCATCAATCGCTTTATAAAGAGCGTCTTTATCCACCGGCTTGGTGAGAAAGCTAAACACGCCCTGCTGGGTCGCGGCAACGGCGTCCGGAATGGAACCGTGCGCAGTGAGAATGATCACCGGCATCCCCGGCTGAACCTTCTGGATTTCGCTGAACAGCTGGAGTCCGTCCATCTCATCCATCCGCAGGTCGCTGACCACCAGATCGACCTTGTCGCGACTTAGCGTCCGCAGCGCCTCCGGCCCGCTCTCGGCGGTCACTACGCTATACCCTTCGCTGACCAGACGCATACCCAGCAGCTTCAGCAGCCCCGGATCGTCGTCCACTAATAGCAGACGGGCGGGTTTACGGATCGTCATGAATCACCTCCGGGACTTTATCGCCGCCGTGCCCGGCGTCAGAGCTGAAGTTCCCGCCGGGTTTACGGCTGGAGAGCTGACGCTCGATATCGGTGAGATTCTCCAGCTTGCGGGTCGTCAGTTCGAGCTGACTGCGTAGCTCAATTTCCTGCTGTCGCAGCGTCTCCAGCTCCGCATCGTTTGACTGCTGCAGTTTGGCGTAGCGGGAACGCTCGTCAATCAGCTGAAGCTGCCGGCCCTGAGCATCGCGCCAGAGCTGATAGAGCGGGCGCACCTGAGGGGCGATTTGCGGGCTGAAGCTATCCAGACTGGCGACCAGTTCCCGGCGCTCGTTAGGCGTAATTTTGGCATCAGCCAGTAAAATGCCGCGCTTAAAGGCATCCTGCCAGCTGTCGCCGCTGTGCAGCCGGGCCTCCGCCCGCGCCTGCACCGGAGCAAGACGATCGGCGCAGTCAATTCCACGCAGCCAGTAGAGCGGATTTTTGTCGCTGGCTTCGCTTTGCAGATTCCAGATATCAGCGCACTCCACCGAAAGAAAATCGGCGACCTGATGCTGCGGCAGCGCGGAGAGCGTTTTGCCATCCGCGGCGTGTGGTGATGTAGAGGCGGAACATCCCGCCAGCGCCAGGCAGGAAATGCCTGACAGCAGCCATCCCCTGAGGGGACGGACAAATGCGAAGAAGTGGGACATATTCACCCGATAGTTAGACGTTATTTTTTCCAGACTCGGCGACGGGGAGCGTGATACGAAAACAGATTAGCCCTGACTTCTCATCAACCAGGCTCAGCTCGCCCTGCATTTGCCGTACGCAGTCGCGGGCAATGCTCAGCCCCAGACCGCTGCCTTTTACCGCCCCTTTACGCTGGTGGCTTCCCTGATAAAAAGGCTCAAAAATCATGTTTCTTTCTGCGGACGGGATCGGCTCGCCGTCGTTAATGACGTCAATGCGCACCTGCTCGCCGTGCCGATAGCTATGGATTCGAATGTTACCGGATTCAGCACCATAGTGCACCGCATTGGAGTAGAGATTATCCAGTACACTCACCAGCAGAGCGGGCTCCGCTTCGCAAAAACGCTCGCTGAGCAACAGTTCGGTATGCATCATTTTAGCTCTTGCCGGCAGGCTATGGGCAGAAACCACATTTTCCACCAGTTCGGCCAGGTTGACCGTCTCGCGCGCAATCGGGCCATCGGCCTGTTTGCGGTTATAGTCCAGCAGTTGCTCAATCAGCTTTTGCAGGTTGCGGCTGCTGTTATCCAGAATCTCCACGATCTCCTGCTGCTCGGGCGTCAGCGGCCCGGCCACCCGGTCAGCGAGCAGTTCCGTCCCTTCGCGCATGCTGGCCAGCGGCGTTTTCAGCTCATGGGAAAGATGGCGCAGGAACTGATGGCGCTGGGATTCCAGCCAGGCAAGGCGTTCGCTCAGCCAGATAATGCGTTTACCGACGGAGCGCAGCTCGCGCGGGCCGGTAAACAGCGCGGCATCGTCCAGCGATTTCCCCTCGCCCAGTCGGTTGATCATTCTTTCAATGCCCTTTACCGGGCCGATAATCATGCGGGTGAACAGCAGCACCAGCGACAGGCTGAGCAGGAACAGCACCAGCGCCTGCCAGCCGAAGAACTGGCCGCGCTCGGCGATTTCCTGCTGCAGCTGCTGTCCACGCGAATAGACCACCGTCCGGGTTGCCTGGACCATGTCGCTATTGGCGGAAGCAAACGCTTCCAGGCTGACTGCTGACTTCGCCGCCGGGCCGCTATTTTTACACTGCAGCTCGGCCAGATCGTCGAGATCCTGACGCAGCGCCTGCCAGATTTTTTCATCAGGCAGAACGCCCGCGTGAGCGTCAAGCATTTCGCTGTAGCGTTGGCGTTGATTTTGATAGACCCGCGCCAGCGTCGGATCGTCCAGCACGCAGTACTGCCGGTAGCTACGCTCCATTTCCAGCGACGCGTTAATCATCGCCTCGCTGCGGCGGGCGTCGATAAGGGTGGTGCGATTAATATGCGCCGCCTGGGCGCTGAGGGCGTTAAGGCTTTGCCACGCCTGCCATGCCAGCACCAGCAGCGGAAGCAGGATCAGCACGAAGGATAGCGTGACCAGCTGGCGCAGCGAACGGGGGAAAAGGGAGAGTCGCTTCACGGATAGGGTCTCAATCATTAGCTCACTACGATGCTACCTGAATATACCCAATATACTCTATGGATTTTGAGTTACAGGAAGGCGGCAAAGCTGAGAATCCCCGGGAGCTTACTCAAGTAAGTGACCGGGGTGAACAGATGCGGCCAACGCACCTGCAGCACAAAAGACGACGAGTATAATAAAGCCAGGCTACGGGAGCCTGGCTTTATTATGAAATGAGGCGGTGCCTTACTCGACGTTTCGCCCGATGACTGATAAAGCAGAGCTGTTATCAGGAGTTGGACGGCAGGCACCTGTTTGTGCGTCATTCGAAGTTTATGTAGCGCGTCCCGAAGGGGCTGACATAAGAAGGTGAATGAGCCACTGGTTATAATTATGCACGAACTATGCCACATCTCAAAACATTTTATTAACACAATGAAATATAATGTCTTTTTACTATTTATGGGCACGGATGATGATGGTCACTTTTTGTACAAAGTGTCGCTGATTAGCAACATCGGGTGAATGATTCAGTGATGCCTTTATGAATCAATAAGTTAAATGTCACCTTTTGACGACACCACCACAGCGCGTTTGTCGGCGATCCCCGACACCTGCTTTCGAAGTACCCCATAAATAAAAAAGCCCCCTGCGTGGGCAGGAGGCTTAATTCGATTTGTAAACGATTTTTAGCCCAGCTGTTTACGCGCGTTGCGGAAAATACGCATCCACGGGCTGTCTTCGCCCCAGTTTTCCGGGTGCCAGGAGTTCGACACGGTGCGGAACACGCGTTCCGGGTGCGGCATCATGATGGTCGCGCGCCCGCTTTCGCTGGTTACCGCAGTGATACCGTTCGGCGAACCATTCGGGTTGGCCGGATAGTTTTCCGTCACCTTACCGAAGTTATCGACGAAGCGCAGCGCCACCAGGCCTTTACTTTCCAGCTGCGCCAGATGCGCGCCATCGCGAACTTCCACCTGCCCTTCACCGTGGGATACGGCAATCGGCATCATCGATCCCACCATACCCTGCAGCAGCAGAGACGGGCTCTGCGTCACCTCAACCAGGCTGAAGCGCGCTTCAAAGCGGTCAGACTGGTTACGCACAAAGCGCGGCCACAGGTCGCTGCCCGGGATCAGCTCGCGCAGATTAGACATCATCTGGCAGCCGTTGCACACGCCCAGCGCCAGGGTCTGCGGACGATGGAAGAAGGTGGCAAACTCGTCGCGAACCCGCTCATTGAACAGAATCGATTTCGCCCAGCCTTCACCGGCGCCTAAAACGTCACCGTAGGAGAAGCCGCCGCAGGCCACCAGCGCCTGGAAATCAGCAAGACCGGTACGGCCCGCCAGCAGATCGCTCATGTGCACGTCGATGGCATCAAAGCCAGCGCGATGGAACGCCGCGGCCATTTCTACATGGGAGTTCACGCCCTGCTCACGCAGCACCGCGACCTTCGGACGCGCGCCGGTGGCAATATAAGGCGCAGCGATATCCTCATTGATATCAAAGGAGAGCTTCACGTTGAGCCCTGGATCGGCATCGTTGGCTTTCGCCTCGTGCTCCTGGTCAGCGCATTCCGGGTTATCGCGAAGACGCTGCATTTGCCAGGTGGTTTCTGCCCACCACATGCGCAGCGTGGTGCGGCTTTCGCTGAATACCGGATGACCGTCGGCCTCGATGACGAAGCGATCGCCCGCCGTAGCCTGGCCAATATAGTGAACGCAATCCGCCAGGCCATGAGCGGCCAACGTGGCTTCCACGGCCTGACGATCGGCGGCACGAACCTGAATGACGCCGCCAAGCTCTTCGTTAAACAGTGCGGCCAGGCGATCCTCGCCGAGCGCGGCGATATCAACGTTGACGCCGCAGTGGCCGGTAAAGGCCATCTCGGCCAGGGTGACCAGCAGACCGCCGTCGGAACGGTCGTGCCAGGCCAGCAGCTTATCTTCAGCCACCAGCGCCTGCATTGCGTCCCAGAAGCCTTTCAACTGCGCGACATCGCGAACGTCGGCAGTCACATCGCCAAGCTGACGATAAACCTGCGCCAGCGCGGTCGCGCCCAGCGCATTGTTCCCCTTGCCTAAATCAATCAGCAGCAGGGCGTTGTCTTCGGTGGAGAGCTGTGGGGTGACGGTACGGCGTACGTCTTCCACGCGGGCAAAGGCGGAAATCACCAGAGACAGCGGAGAAGTCATCTCGCGCTGTTCAGCCCCTTCCTGCCAGCGGGTTTTCATCGACATGGAGTCTTTACCCACCGGAATAGTCAGTCCCAGGGCAGGACAGAGCTCTTCGCCCACCGCTTTTACCGCTTCATATAAACCGGCGTCTTCGCCCGGGTGACCGGCAGCGGCCATCCAGTTTGCCGACAGCTTCACGCGATTGAGCGCGCCAATCTGCGTCGCCGCGATGTTGGTCAGCGCCTCGCCAACAGCCAGACGGGCGGAGGCGGCGAAGTCCAGCAGCGCCACCGGCGCACGTTCGCCAATGGACATCGCTTCGCCGTAGTAGCTATCGAGGCTGGCGGTGGTGACCGCACAGTTAGCCACCGGAACCTGCCACGGCCCCACCATCTGATCGCGCGCCACCATACCGGTGACGGTGCGATCGCCAATGGTGACGAGGAAGGTTTTCTCCGCGACCGTCGGCAGGTGCAGCACGCGATTCACCGCGTCGGCAATAGTGATGCCCTGGCGTTGCAGACTCTGGCCCTGCGCTTTCAACGTCTGCACGTCACGGGTCATTTTCGGCGTTTTGCCCAGCAGCACGTCAAGCGGCAGGTCGATCGGACGATCGTCAAAATGGGCATCATCAAGGCTCAGATGCAGCGCTTCGGTTGCTTCGCCAATCACCGCGTACGGCGCGCGTTCGCGGCGGCACAGCTCATCAAACAACGGCAGTTGCTCCGGCGCAACCGCCAGCACATAACGTTCCTGCGATTCGTTACACCAGATCTCCAGCGGGCTCATGCCCGGCTCATCGCTGAGGATATCGCGCAGCTGGAATTTACCGCCGCGTCCGCCGTCGCTGACCAGCTCAGGCATGGCGTTCGACAGACCGCCAGCGCCGACATCGTGGATAAACAAAATCGGGTTGGCGTCGCCCAGCTGCCAGCAGCGGTCGATAACCTCCTGGCAACGACGTTCCATCTCCGGGTTATCGCGCTGTACGGAGGCGAAATCGAGGTCGGCATCGGACTGGCCGGAGGCCATTGAAGAGGCCGCGCCGCCGCCGAGACCGATGTTCATTGCCGGACCGCCGAGAACAATCAGCTTCGCGCCGACGACAATTTCGCCCTTCTGCACGTGTTCGCCGCGAATGTTGCCGATTCCGCCCGCCAGCATAATGGGCTTATGGTAGCCGCGCAGCTCTTCGCCGTTGTGGCTGGTTACCTTCTCTTCATAGGTACGGAAATAGCCGTTGAGCGCCGGACGACCAAATTCGTTGTTAAACGCCGCGCCGCCCAGCGGACCTTCAGTCATGATATCCAGCGCGGTAACGATACGATCCGGTTTGCCGAAATCTTCTTCCCACGGCTGTTCAAACCCCGGAATCCGCAGGTTGGAAACCGAGAAACCCACCAGGCCGGCTTTTGGCTTCGCCCCGCGTCCGGTGGCGCCTTCATCGCGAATTTCGCCGCCGGAACCTGTCGCCGCGCCCGGCCACGGAGAGATCGCCGTCGGGTGGTTATGGGTTTCGACCTTCATCAGAATATGCGCGTCTTCCTGGTGGAAGTCGTAGCGACCGGTTGCGTGGTCGGCAAAGTAGCGCCCCACGGCTGAACCTTCCATTACCGCGGCGTTGTCTTTATAAGCAGACAGCACGTAGTCCGGGGTTTTCTCGAAGGTGTTTTTGATCATTTTGAACAGCGACTTCGGCTGCTTTTCGCCATCGATGACCCAGTCGGCGTTAAAAATCTTGTGTCGGCAGTGCTCGGAGTTAGCCTGCGCGAACATATAGAGTTCGATATCGTTCGGGTTGCGGCCCAGCGTCTGGAAAGCATCCTGCAGATAGTCAATTTCGTCATCCGCCAGCGCAAGCCCCAGACGGAGGTTGGCGTCAATCAGCGCCTGACGCCCCAGGCCCAGCAGGTCAACGCTGGTGACCGGCGTTGGCTGATGATGGGCAAACAGTTTTTCACCCTCTTCCAGCGCGCCGAAAACGCTTTCCATCATGCGGTCATGAAGTTCGGCCGCCACCAGCGACCACTGTTCATCGTTGAGGCTGCTGGCTTCGACGTAATACGCGACGCCGCGCTCAAGGCGCACAATCTGAGACAGGCCGCAGTTATGGGCGATGTCGGTAGCTTTAGAAGACCAGGGAGAGATGGTGCCGGGACGGGGGGTAACGAGCAGTAGCTTGCCGGTTGGGGTATGGCTGCTTAAGTTCGGGCCATACTTGAGCAACCTTGCCAGACTCTCGCGATCGTTGTCGCTGAGCGGGGCGCTAAGGTCGGCAAAATGAACGTACTCGGCATATATCGTGCTGACCGGAAGGTTGGCCGCCTGGAAACGTGCCAGCAGTTTATTGATACGGAATGCCGACAGTGCAGGTGAACCACGCAAAATTTCCATCATAAGTCTCTCGTCTTCGAAGCTTTCATGGTGAGCCAGGGGGGAAACGGGCGCCATTATAGTGAATCCTGCGCCCCGACGAAACCGTTTGCGTAGAAATAAAATGATTGCCAGGGTTTATCAATAAATGTGACCCTCCTCGCGAATAAGTTGCCAACTGGCGCATTCTTAAGCAAAATGCCGCTCATTCCACGACAACCTTTTACTTATTCTGGTCATAGTCTGCTGAGGAACCCGAAGCTGCAGAAGATTAACTATCTGAAAAAATTAAAGATTAATTATCTGCTCATCGGCATTGTGACTCTCCTGCTGGCGGCTGCCCTGTGGCCGTCTCTCCCGTGGATGGGTAAGCCGGAAAACCGCGTGGCCGGGATCATGGCGCGTGGAGAACTGCGTATCAGCACCATTAATTCGCCAATGACCTTCGCGACCATTAACGATCGGACCTACGGTTTTGATTATGAGCTGGCGCAGCAGTTTGCCGACTACCTCGGCGTCGAGCTAAAAGTCACCGTCAGGCAGAATATCAGCCAGCTGTTTGATGACCTCGATGAAGGCAAAGCCGATATGCTGGCTGCCGGCCTGGTCTACAATTCCGAACGGGTGAAGAACTATCAGGCCGGGCCAACCTACTACTCCGTTTCGCAACAGCTGGTTTATCGCAAAGGCAGCCTGCGTCCGCGCAGCCTGGCAAATCTTACCGCCGACCAGTTGGCGATTGCTCCCGGACACGTGGCGATTAACGATCTTCAGGCCCTAAAAAAGCAAAAATACCCCGATCTCGACTGGCGCGTGGACGAGAAACGCGGGACGACGGCGCTGATGCAGGCGGTTATTGATGGCAAACTCGACTATACCGTTGCTGATTCGGTCGCCGTCAGCCTGTTCCAGCGCGTCCATCCGGAGCTGGCCGTCGCGCTTGATATCAGCGACGAGCAGCCGGTCACCTGGTTTAGCGAAAAAGGTGAGGACAACTCCCTGCCGGCGGCAATGCTCGATTTCTTCAATAATATTAACGAGGACGGCACACTGGCGAGGCTGGAGGAGAAATACCTTGGTCACGGCAACGATTTTGATTATGTAGACACCCGTACCTTCCTGCGCGCCGTGGAAAGCGTGCTCCCGGACCTGCAGCCAATGTTTGAAAAATATGCCCGTCAGATAGACTGGCGGCTGCTGGCGGCTATCTCATGGCAGGAATCGCACTGGGATCCGCAGGCCACCTCCCCGACCGGCGTTCGCGGCATCATGATGCTGACCCGCAATACCGCTCAAAGTCTGGGCCTGACCGATCGTACCGACGCCGAGCAAAGCCTCGACGGCGGCATGCGTTATTTACAGGATATGATGAATAAAGTGCCGGAGTCGGTCCCGCAGGATGAACGCATCTGGTTTGCGCTGGCGGCTTACAATATGGGCTACGCGCATATGCTCGATGCAATGGCGCTGACGAAAAAGCAGAAAGGCAACCCGAATAGCTGGGCCGATGTGAAGCAGCGTCTGCCGCTGCTAAGCCAGAAAAACTACTACAGCCGGCTGAAGTACGGCTTTGCACGCGGCCACGAAGCCTACGCCTACGTCGAAAATATCCGTAAATATCATATTAGCCTCGTGGGCTATCTTTCTGAAAAAGAGAGAAAGGACGCCCAGATAGCGGCACTAGGCGAGCACTATCCGGCAGTCATGCCGGAGGAGCTGGGTAAGGAAGAGCAGTACGCCATGTCCTTTTTCAGCTTCCGCGCAGAAACGCTGGTGGACAACGCGAAGCTGAAAATCCCCGGTACAGGGCATTAACCTTCCGCTTGCCGGCTAGCTCGCTTCAGCGCTTTTTTCTCTTCGCGTCGCCAGCGGAAAAAATCGCTCAGCATGCCGGAACAGGCCTCAGCCAAAATACCTTCCGTTATCTCGATCCGATGGTTCATTCCCGGATGGTGCAGCACGTCGATGAGCGACCCGGCTGCGCCGGTTTTCGCATCTCTGGCGCCAAAAACCAGCCGAGAGATGCGACTATGGACCATCGCCCCGGCGCACATCACGCAGGGTTCAAGGGTAACGTACAGCGTTGCGTCAATCAGACGATAGTTTTGCTGCACCAGCCCGCCCTGACGCAGCGCCATAATTTCGGCGTGCGCGGTCGGATCGTGACGTCCGATTGGCCGATTCCAGCCTTCGCCGATGACCTGATGATTATGCACCAGTACCGCGCCGACCGGCACTTCGCCCTCTTCCCAGGCGCGTTTCGCCAGCGTCAGAGCGTGACGCATCCAGTATTCATCATTTAATTCATGGTCAGACAAAGCGGGCACTCCTGCAGAAAAGCGGGGCGCATTATACATGGACGTTATGTATTACACACTATTCTAACTGCTGAAGATCGCCCTGCGGCGTCACCCGCCAGCGGTGCTGGCAAAAATAGAGCAGCGGGTTATCCTGCTCGCTGTCGCTGTAGCCGCTGTACAATCGCAGCGGAGCGCCGATTTTTTGTTCCAGCTGCGCCACTTTTTCATTGCCGAGGCAGCGCAGGGTTAATCCCCAGCCGCCGCAACGACGCTCCATCCGGCTGGCGATCAGGTTCACTCGCGGCAGCCAGGGAGTATCAAAATAAACCTGCTCAACCAGCGACTGCGGCGAGCCGGTAATCAGCCAGACGTCCGCATCGGTGCTGGTCAGATAGTTGTTGAGCCGCGCCTGTACTACCGGGAACGCCGTGACGTGCTGGCGAAACCAGCGGGCGAAACTCGCCTCAAGGCGTTTCAGGTGACGCTCGCTGCGGCCAAAAGTTGACGCCCACAGCAGCAGGCTCATCGGCCAGCGCGCAGCGCGTCCGAACAGCATCAGCCCGACGGCAATAACCGGTAATAAAGGAATCACCAGCAGGACATTTAGCGGCTGGTGGCGCAGGACATAGCGCAAAAAGCTGCCGAACATATCCTGCTGATGTAAGGTTCCATCCAGATCAAAGAAAACCACTCTCCGCGTACTGCTATTCAAAACCCACTCCCCTGAACGATCGCCTGATAACCAATAGCTTAGCAGTCTTAAGCTGCGAATAGCGAAAACATACGCTGTTGTTGAATCCGGATTAAGAAAACGCTTCTGCAGAGAAATCTGAAGCTCAGAATTTTTAATTCGCAGTAATCCTCTTATAATCGAATACAAAATTCTTTCAGTCGAGGGTGAAGCCGTCCTCCGGAGCCGCTATGAACTGTTTGACCCGTATTCGCCAGCGCTACCCAACGCTGGCCGCAAGCGATAAAAAACTGGCCGATTTCATTCTGGCCCAACCGGATAAAACCCGCCACCTTAGCTCGCAACAGCTGGCGGGCGAAGCCGGGGTCAGCCAGTCAAGCGTAGTCAAATTTGCGCAGAAGATGGGTTTCAAAGGTTTTCCGGCATTAAAGCTGGCGTTAAGCGAAGCCCTGGCAAGCGCCCCTACGCCACAGTCCGTGCCGGTACATAATCAGATCCGCGGCGACGATCCTCTCCGACTGGTAGGCGAAAAACTCATTAAAGATAATATCGCGGCCATGCACGCTTCGCTGGACGTCAACGCCGAAGAGAAGCTGTTCGAAGCCGTCACGCTATTGCGCCACGCCCGCCGGGTCATTATTACCGGTATCGGCGCGTCGGGGCTGGTGGCAAGAAACTTCAGCTGGAAGCTAATGAAAATCGGCATTAATGCCGTGTCAGAACAGGATATGCATGCGCTGCTGGCGACGGTACAGGCGATGTCGCCGGACGATCTGCTGTTGGCTATTTCCTACTCCGGTGAACGACGCGAGATCAACATGGCGGCTGGTGAAGCGTTACGAGTAGGAAGCCAGATCCTGGCGATCACCGGATTTAATCCCAACGCTCTTCAGCAACAGGCGACGCTGTGCCTGTATACCATAGCGGAAGAACAGGCTACGCGCAGCGCCGCGATCTCCTCTACCAGCGCGCAGATGATGCTGACCGATCTTCTGTTTATGGGACTGGTGCAGCAGGATCTTGAACGTGCCCCGGAGCGAATTCGCCATAGCGAAGCGCTGGTGAAAAAGCTGGTGTAACCCCGAGTGCCCTGCCCGCTGTCAAAAGCACACTCTCTTATTGGCTCAGAGCGGGCAAAATTTCTCTGCTGCGGAGGGTCGCCCCGCGGTTGAAAAGAGCTGGCCCGAGCGAAAAATGGGCGTATAATGCCCGCCCTGTTTGTGTTGTTTCTGAGAAATTCCTGATGGCGCTGTTAATCACCAAAAAATGTATCAACTGCGATATGTGCGAGCCGGAGTGCCCGAATGAGGCGATATCCATGGGTGATAGCATTTATGAAATTAACAGCGATCGCTGCACCGAATGCGTCGGCCACTATGATACGCCAACCTGCCAGAAGGTGTGCCCGATCCCAAATACCATTCTGAAAGATCCGGTCCATAACGAGAATGAAGAGCAGCTGTGGGATAAGTTTGTCCTGCTGCACCACGCGGACAAACTGTGATATTGCCGGATGGCGGCGTTAACCGACCTCTCCGGCCTGTAACAATTAGCTTTCGATAATCACCGTGGCGCAGGCATAGTGACGCTCGTCGGCCAGCGTCACGTGAATGCTGCTTACGCCCATACGCTCCGCCAGACCCTTTGCCTCGCCCCACAATCGCAGCTTTGGCTTACCCAGCTCGTCGTTGTAAACCTCAAACTGATTGAACGCCAGCCCGTTGCGGATGCCGGTGCCAAGCGCCTTGGCCGCCGCTTCTTTAACGGCGAAACGCTTCGCCAGAAAACGGACCGGCTGCTGATGCTGTTCCCATATCGCCCATTCAAAATCGCTGAGTACGCGACGGGCAAGACGATCGCCGCTGCGGGCTATCACCGCGTCAATACGGGCAATTTCAACAATATCAGTACCCAGTCCGAGAATCGCCATCAGCCGCGAGCTTCCTGCATCAGACGCTTCATTTCCGCAACCGCTTCCTTCAGGCCGCTCATTACCGCCCGGCCAATAATCGCATGGCCGATGTTCAGCTCGTGCATTTCCGGCAGCGCGGCAATAGCCTTAACGTTATGGTACGTCAGGCCGTGACCGGCGTTAACCTTCAGCCCCAGGCTCGCGGCATAGGTTGCCGCTTTGGCGATACGTTCCAGCTCTTTTGCCTGTCCGGCGTCCGTTTGCGCATCAGCATAGCAGCCGGTGTGAATTTCGATAAAAGGCGCGCCGACGTCCGCTGCGGCCTTAATTTGCGCGTGGTCAGCATCAATAAACAGGGAGACCAGAATACCGGCATCGGCCAGACGCTTACAGGCATCGCGCATTTTATCGAGCTGCCCCGCCACATCCAGTCCGCCTTCGGTTGTCACTTCCTGACGTTTTTCCGGCACCAGGCAGCAGAAATGCGGTTGAGTCTCACAGGCAATTTTCAGCATCTCTTCCGTCACCGCCATCTCAAGGTTCATGCGGGTATCCAGAGTCTGGCGCAAAATACGCACGTCGCGATCGGTAATATGGCGGCGATCTTCGCGCAGATGAACAGTAATACCGTCAGCGCCTGCCTGCTCGGCGATAAAGGCCGCCTGTACCGGATCCGGATAAGCGGTACCGCGAGCGTTGCGTAATGTCGCTATGTGGTCAATGTTGACCCCTAACAGTAATTCAGCCATGACAATCCTCGTTAATCGTTATTTGTTTTATCGGCCCGTGCGGGCAAAAACTGACGAAACAGCTCGCGACTTTTTAACGGCTTCCCACCAAGATAGGGCTTCAGGGCGATTCGGGTGAAACGCTTTGCCGCGCGCAGCGCATCGCTGTCCGGAAATTCGCGGCTGGCCAGCGCCTTCAGATGGTGCCCGGTAAAGGTGTTGTTATCAATAACCACGCTGGCAATAAATCCTTTCTCTTCACGGTAGCGGTAGGTCATCGTATCGTCAACCGCCTCTCCGCTGCCGGCGCAGTGCAGGAAATCAACGCCATATCCCAGATGCCCAAGCAGCGCCAGCTCAAACCGCCGAAGCGCCGGTTCCGGCGAACCTGTAGCGCCAGCCAGCGACTGGATACAGTGCAGATAATCGAAAAAGAGTTCCGAGAAGCGCGTTTCGTGCTCAAGCACGCGAGAGAGCAGTTCGTTGACGTAAAGTCCGCTGTAGAGCGTGATACCGCTGAGAGGGAGCGCCAGCGAGACGGCTTCCGCGCTGCGCAGCGTTTTAACTTCGCCGCGCCCGCCAAAGCGGAGCAGTAAGGGGGTAAAAGGCTGAAGAGCGCCTTTGAGGTTCGAGCGTTTGGAACGTGCGCCTTTTGCAACAAGCCGCACGCGACCGGACTCTTCCGTGAAGACGTCCAGCATCAGGCTGGTTTCGCTCCAGGGACGACTATGCAGTACGAAAGCGCGTTGCCAGCCTTCCATCATACTCGTCGTCTTTCAAGCCGCAGGTGCGTTGGCTGCGCCCACTGACCCCAGTCAATTACTGAAGTAAGCTCCCGGGGACTCGCGTTCTTGCCGCGCGACTCAGCCTCTGGCCTCGCTCCTTCGGAGCCAGCGCAAGCGCTGTTCAAAACACTTTGTGTTTTGTCCTGCACCTCGAAAGCCATAGAGTATCCAAACTTAGAGATCGTCGCCGTAACCGAGACTGCGCAGCGCGCGTTCGTCATCAGCCCAGCCGGATTTCACTTTCACCCAAAGTTCAAGGTGAACCGGCGCTTCAAACATATCCTGCATGTCTTTACGCGCTTCGATACCGATGGTTTTGATTTTGGCCCCTTTGTTACCAATCACCATCTTCTTCTGCCCTTCGCGCTCAACCAGAATCAGGCCGTTAATGTCGTAACCGCCGCGCTCATTGGTCACAAAACGCTCAATTTCGACGGTGACGGAATATGGCAGTTCTGCGCCAAGGAAACGCATCAGCTTTTCACGAATGATCTCGGAAGCCATAAAGCGCTGCGAACGGTCAGTGATGTAATCTTCCGGGAAGTGGTGAATCGCCTCCGGCAAATGCTTGCGCACGATACCGGCGATCGTATCAACATTCAGCCCCGTTTCCGCAGAAATCGGTACGATATCGAGGAAGTTCATCTGACTGCCGAGGAACTGCAGATGTGGCAGAAGATCCGCTTTTTCCTGGACGTTGTCGACTTTGTTGACCGCCAGAATCACCGGCGCTTTACCGTCGCGCAGCTTGTTGAGCACCATCTCGTCGTCCGGCGTCCAGCGGGTCCCTTCAACCACGAAGATAACCAGCTCAACGTCGCCAATAGAGCTGCTTGCCGCCTTGTTCATCAGGCGGTTAATCGCGCGTTTTTCTTCCATATGCAGACCGGGGGTATCGACGTAGATCGCCTGATACGGGCCTTCAGTATGGATACCAACGATGCGGTGACGCGTGGTCTGCGCTTTTCGGGAAGTGATCGAGATCTTCTGCCCGAGCAGCTTATTCAGCAATGTGGATTTGCCCACGTTTGGACGACCAACGATGGCAATAAATCCGCAGTAGTTCTTTTCTTCGCTCATTCCAGCTCCAGCTTTTTCAGCGCCTGTTCGGCGGCAGCCTGCTCCGCCTTGCGACGGCTAGAACCCGTGCCAACCACCGGTTCACTCAGGCCGCTAACCTGGCAGTGGATAGTAAATTCCTGATCGTGCGCTTCACCGCGAACCTGTACCACCAGGTAAGACGGCAGCGGCAGATGACGCCCCTGCAGATACTCCTGCAAGCGCGTCTTCGGATCTTTTTGCTTGTCACCAGGGCTGATTTCGTCCAGACGGCTCTGGTACCAGGAGAGGATAAGGCGCTCAACGTTCTGAATATCGCTGTCGAGGAAAATCCCGCCGATTAAAGCTTCAACGGTGTCCGCCAGTATCGATTCACGGCGAAAGCCTCCGCTTTTCAGTTCACCCGGCCCAAGACGCAGGCATTCACCTAATTCGAACTCGCGGGCAATTTCTGCCAGCGTGTTGCCTCGTACCAGCGTCGCGCGCATGCGGCTCATATCGCCTTCGTCTACCCGAGGGAAACGATGATAGAGGGCGTTTGCGATCACAAAGCTCAATATTGAGTCGCCTAAAAACTCCAGGCGCTCATTGTGTTTGCTGCTGGCACTGCGGTGAGTTAATGCCTGTTGCAACAGCTCCTGATGATGAAAAGTGTAGCCCAGCTTCCGTTGAAGCCGATTAATTACGATGGGGTTCATGCGTTACCAATAGATGAATGCGTCAAAAATGCAGCACACGAAACCGACCTGAGTAAAAACCAACGCGGTTTCGTGTGCTGTGTCAATCTTACGAGAGACAACCTAAAACTTCGGGGGGATATTCTATACGCAACGACAAGGGATGTCGTTAGTTTGAATAGATTTAAATATTAAATAATTCACGCTGCCGTTATTGCGGCGGCAGCGTGAATAAGGCAGGAAAATTAATGAATGCCGCCAATGCGCGATAAACGTACGCCGGTAGGCCATTCACCTTCCTGTTTTTCGAAACTCATCCAGATTGCGGTGGCTTTACCCACCAGATTCGCTTCCGGCACAAAGCCCCAATAACGGCTGTCGGCGCTGTTATCGCGGTTGTCACCCATCATAAAATACTGCCCCGGGGGGACAATCCAGGTTGCCAGCGGTAGCCCGGACTGGTGGTAATACATCCCAACCTGATCCTGCGCAATCGGCACGGTCAAAATGCGGTGCGTCACGTCACCCAGCGTCTCTTTACGTTCGGTCAGACGAATGCCATTCGCTTTGGTCTCGCCTTTCGGCAGTTGCCAGAAACCGCTGGTCGCTTCACCGCCGTTGCTGCGGGAGAAGGTCTGTACGAAATCGCTCGGCTCAACGTTGGAGTAAGTGACCGGCAGAGCGTTGCCGCAGGCCTGACCAGAACTGCAGCCCGGCTGGATAGTGACCTGTTTAGCAATCGGATCGTAAGTGACTTTATCACCCGGTAAGCCGACGGCCCGCTTGATATAATCCAGGCGCGGATCCTGCGGATATTTAAAGACAACGATATCGCCGCGCTTCGGATGCCCGGTTTCGATCAGCGTTTTCTGGTAAATCGGATCCTTAATGCCGTAAGCAAACTTCTCTACCAGAATAAAATCGCCGATTAGCAGCGTCGGCATCATTGAGCCGGATGGGATCTGGAAGGGCTCATAAATAAATGAGCGAACCACCAGAACAATCGCCAGTACCGGGAAGATGGAAGCGCCGGTTTCCAGCCAGCCCGGTTTCGGGCCCACCTTTTTCAGCGTTTTCTTGTCCAGCTGGTCGCCGGTCGCCGCCTGGGCAGCGGCCTGACTTTCGCGACGTTTTGGCGCAAAGATAAACTTATCCAGGCACCACAACAGACCCGTCACCACAGTAGCGATGACCAGGATCAGGGCAAACATGTTCGCCATGCCAACTCCTTAGGGTTATTTGCCGTCTTTACCAACGTGCAGAATGGCGAGGAACGCTTCCTGCGGCAGCTCAACGTTACCGACCTGCTTCATTCGTTTCTTACCTTCTTTCTGCTTCTGCAGCAGCTTTTTCTTACGGCTGACGTCGCCGCCATAGCATTTCGCCAGGACGTTTTTACGCAGCTGTTTTACGGTAGAACGGGCAATGATGTGGTTGCCGATAGCAGCCTGGATAGCGATATCGAACTGCTGACGCGGGATCAGCTCTTTCATCTTCTCAACCAGTTCGCGGCCGCGATACGGCGCATTATCGTTATGCGTGATCAGCGCCAGCGCATCCACGCGCTCGCCGTTAATCAACACATCCACGCGCACCATATTGGAGGCCTGGAAGCGTTTGAAGTTGTAGTCCAGCGAGGCATAGCCGCGGGAAGTAGACTTCAGACGGTCAAAGAAGTCGAGCACCACTTCCGCCATCGGAATTTCATAGGTCAACGCAACCTGATTGCCGTGATAGACCATATTGGTCTGTACGCCGCGTTTTTCGATACACAGGGTAATGACGTTGCCTAAAAACTCCTGCGGCAGCAGCATATGACACTCGGCGATCGGCTCGCGCAGCTCCTGAATATTGTTCAGCGGCGGCAGCTTGGACGGGCTATCGACGTAAATAACTTCTTTCGAGGTGGTTTCTACTTCATAAACGACCGTCGGCGCCGTGGTGATCAGATCCAGGTCATATTCACGCTCAAGACGCTCCTGGATGATCTCCATATGCAGAAGACCCAGGAAGCCGCAGCGGAAACCGAAGCCCAGCGCGGTGGAGCTTTCCGGTTCGTAGAACAGAGAGGCATCGTTAAGGCTCAGTTTGCCCAGCGCATCGCGGAAGTTCTCGTAATCATCAGAACTGACCGGGAACAGGCCGGCGTAAACCTGCGGTTTAACCTTTTTAAAGCCTGGCAGCGCTTTTTCCGCCGGGTTGCGGGAGAGAGTCAGCGTATCGCCGACCGGCGCGCCGAGAATATCTTTGATGGCGCAAACCAGCCAGCCTACCTCGCCGCATTTCAGCTCGGTACGGTCAACCTGTTTCGGCGTGAAGATGCCCAGGCGGTCGGCGTTATACACCTGCCCGGTACTCATCACCTTAATTTTATCGCCTTTACGCATGGTGCCGTTTTTGATACGCACCAGAGAGACGACGCCGAGGTAGTTATCGAACCAGGAGTCGATGATCAGAGCCTGCAGCGGCGCTTCCGGGTCGCCTTCCGGCGGCGGAATGTCGCGCACCAGGCGTTCCAGCACGTCCGGCACGCCAACGCCGGTCTTTGCAGAACAGCGCACCGCATCGGTAGCATCGATACCGACGATGTCTTCAATTTCTTCCGCCACGCGCTCCGGATCGGCCGCCGGCAGGTCAATTTTGTTCAGGACCGGAACCACTTCCAGGTCCATTTCCATCGCCGTATAGCAGTTAGCCAGCGTCTGGGCTTCTACGCCCTGCCCCGCATCAACCACCAGCAAAGCGCCTTCACAGGCAGCAAGCGAACGAGAAACTTCATAAGAGAAGTCGACGTGGCCGGGCGTGTCGATAAAGTTCAGCTGATAGGTTTCACCATCAGACGCTTTGTAATCGAGGGTGACGCTCTGCGCCTTGATGGTAATACCGCGCTCACGTTCAAGATCCATGGAGTCCAGAACCTGGGCTGCCATTTCACGATCGGAAAGGCCACCGCAAATCTGGATAATTCGGTCAGACAATGTCGACTTACCGTGGTCGATGTGAGCGATGATTGAAAAGTTACGTATATTCTTCATATTTAGAGTTAATTATGCCTTACGCGAATCATGAGGCCGCTGTACTGTGCCTGACGTTTTTTAATCCGAAAACGCCGCATTCTACACTACATCCACGAAACCAGGAAATGCTCTTACCGCTAGCATAGCTGGAGTAAATGACGAGTTCTTGCGTGAGTTGTAAATAAAGATAAGGGCCAGTGAAATCACTGACCCAATGGTGAGGAAGTCGTCTCGATGCGGACTAAATCTGGCGGTAAACCGACGCGAAGAATCACCGGCTGCCACGACTGCCGGGAAGCCAGGCCCGGCGAGAGGCCGCGCGCTACCAGAAACCCGCCGACGCCGCCCAGTATCGCCCCGCAGAGGGAGGCGAAATCATTGGCAAACAGCACCTGGAATATTGATGCCATTACGAACAAACCCACTAACGGCGCCATATAGACCAATACTGCCGACCCTAGCAGGCTGCTCTCGGCAATACCCAGCTCGACCTTTTGCCCGGCCGACAGCGGCTGTTCGCAGGGAACGCTAATTGTATGGCTGGTTTGCGGCCCTAGCTTATTCAGCACCCGGCTTCCGCAACCGGCGCGAGAAGCGCAGCTGCTGCAGGAGGCTTTGACATCGCAATGCACCAGCGCAACGCCATTGTCCCAGGAAACAACCGTCGCCCACTCTTTAATCATTGTACTGCCCTGAATTTGATACTGTCGGAAATCCGCTTGGCGGTTTGCGGAGGCAGCTCGCCAACAATGGTGATTTCTGCGTTATCACGCACGGTAGTCGCTACGGTACGACGGCCGGTACGCAGTAGCTGATCGGTGCTATTTGCCGTGGCGCGATTGATATTAATGGAGAAACTAAACAGCCCGTCGGAATACAATCGGGACTCTACCGGCCCATCGAAAGTGGGCAGGCGACGCTGGCTGCTGGACACTTCGGCAACACCCTGCGGCAGCCAGGTTGGCGCCCAGTTAAAGTTGGCCTTATTGCCCCCCTCCGGAACGGACAGCTGCGGAGGTAGATTAGCTTTAGACAGGGTTTCCATGCTGGCGCTGACATTATCGCCAACGTTGAAGGAGACCACCCGGAACTGCTCAAGCGTTTCGCCATCCCGATCAAGCAGATCCACCCGCAGCGGAAGCTTAGTTTCCGCATCCAGCCAGGCGATATAGCTATAGCGGGTACCATCGCGAGCCACGACGCGAACCACATCGCATAGACGATCGGCAATACGCGTACGCCCAACGGAAATGAAGTCGTAATAGGATGAAAGACGTTTAAAGTCGGAGTAAACCAGCGAGGGCAGCGAATCAACAATATAGTCGCCGTTCAGCGTAAAAGGATCGAGCCCGGGTTCAAAGTAGCTAATCTCCGTTCCGCGCAGCACCACTTCCCGACGGGGGCCGTCGAGCTGGAGAAGCTGAGCCAGAGTGCGATTATCCAGTTTAGCGTGTCGATAGCGCAGCGACTCAACACCCTGCTTGTTGATGCTGACGAAAGAGAGCTCGTAATTAAGGGACTGGCTGGCCAGATTCATCTGCTGCAACAACGCCCCGGACGATGTATCAGCCGAGGCGTTTACGGAGAAGAACAGGCTGCCTGCCATGAGCGACATGGCACACCAAAGTTGCTTCATTACTGCGATTGCGTTCCTAAAGTTTGATAGCCCGGCACCTGAACAGCGGCTTGTTGAGTCTGGGCCTGGCCAAACTGCAGCTGTTCCGCATGCAGGCGACGCTGCAATTCATAATCCTGCAGCATAGCATTAATTCTGCGGCGCTGTTCCTGCACTTGAGCCTGCTGGCCGGTACCTGCTGAGGCATCCGCCGGTACGCCCAGGCTAACCGGGCTGGCCTTACCCATCATCGGCATGGTGTTAAACACCGGCGCTTCCGGCTGCTGAGAGGTATCAGACTGGCCATTATACTGTTGAACGCCAACAATCACAGCCAGAGATACGCACGCGGCAACGCCCATCTGGGTGAGCGAACTGGCCCACGGGCGAACTTTTTGCCAGAAAGGCATCTGACGCCACTGGTGCGGTGCGGGCTGAGATTCCGGAATAAGAGGAACCGTCTGACGAACGGGCTCGTTTTCAATGGCGGCCATGACGCGAGCTGAGATATCAAAATGGAGCATCTCACTCGTATCGCCTCGCAGCGTATCGCGGATGAGATGGTAGCTCTCCCAGGTTTTTTGCATTTCAGATGAACGCTCCAGCTCATTGAGCAGTTCGTTATCCAGCGTTTCACCATCCATTAAGGCCGAAAGTTTTTCTTTCTGCATGCCTGATACCCTTTTCCAGTATTCCGCTATCGTCAACGCCTGATGAGCGGTTGAACTTTATTATCAATAGCTTCTCGCGCCCGGAAGATGCGTGAACGCACTGTGCCCACCGGACAATCCATGATGGCGGCTATTTCTTCATAGCTCATGCCATCCAGCTCCCGCAGGGTAATTGCCATGCGTAAATCCTCCGGAAGCGACTCAATGGTACGAAAGACTATCTGTCTCAGCTCTTCTGACAACATTAAGTTCTCAGGGTTCGAAATTTCTTTCAACGCCCCACCGCTTTCGAAGTTTTCAGCATCATTTGCATCAACATCGCTGGATGGCGGACGGCGCCCCTGAGCAACCAGATAATTCTTCGCCGTGTTTACGGCAATGCGATATAACCAGGTGTAAAAAGCACTATCCCCCCGGAAAGAATCCAGCGCACGCCATGCTTTAACGAACGATTCCTGAACAACGTCAGCGATATCGCCCGGCGGCACGTAGCGGGAGACCAGGCTTGCAACCTTATGCTGATAGCGTACCACCAGCAGGTTAAATGCTTTCTGATCTCCTTTCTGGACCCGTTCAACAAGGACCTGATCCGTTAACTGCTCGCTCATCCGAGGTAATGTCTCCCCAAACCCAATTCCCATGCGTATTCAAAAACACCACCCAATTACTGCATAAATGAGCAAGCAGAGGGTTGGAGTGTCTGAAAACAATAAAGTTCCGTTACGCCTTTGTTTTTCGTTCGGCATCGGCTGACGGATTGTTATCTCTCATTATATGTCCCGGTAGCTAAACGATATGTAAGATAATAAGAAAAAGCGCAAGACCCGCCAGAAGGGTAACGTAACCCGACTTTTATTTCACTATAAAATCTGAAGCTAACGAGCGGCTTCGCAAAACCTTTCGTAGACGTATCTCCCGCCACATTGTGACTCCATGTTTAGCCTGCACAACCAGCAGTAAAAAAAGTGTACGAATTATCGCTGGCTGGTGCTATTGTTCGGTAATCGTGTTTAGTAAATTAAACAAAGACTATGAATACAACTCCTGATTCCTCCTGTGATGTGCTAATTGTTGGCAGCGGCGCTGCTGGTTTATCTCTCGCCCTGCGCCTGGCGGAACGCTGTACGGTCACCGTTCTCAGCAAAGGCCCAATTAGTGAAGGGTCTACTTTCTATGCGCAAGGCGGCATCGCCGCCGTGTTTGATGAAACCGACAGCGTTGAATCCCACATCGAAGATACGCTGATTGCGGGAGCGGGTCTTTGCGATCGCCATGCGGTCTCCTTTGTTGCGAGCAACGCTAAACCCTGCGTTCAATGGCTTATCGATCAGGGCGTTTTGTTCGATACTGAGGTACAGGCAAACGGCGAAGCGAGCTATCACCTGACGCGCGAAGGGGGGCACAGCCATCGCCGTATCCTCCACGCCGCCGATGCGACCGGGAAAGCCGTAGAGACCACCCTGGTGAGCAAGGCGCTGGCCCACCCTAATATCCGGGTGCTGGAGCGCAGCAACGCCGTTGATCTGATTCTCTCCGATAAAATCGGCCTGCCGGGAACGCGGCGCGTTGTGGGGGCCTGGATCTGGAACCGTAATAAAGAAGCGGTTGAGACCTGCAGCGCAAAAGCTGTGGTGCTGGCGACCGGCGGCGCAGCGAAGGTTTATCAGTATACGACCAACCCTGACGTCTCTTCCGGGGATGGTATTGCAATGGCCTGGCGAGCCGGCTGTCGGGTCGCCAATCTGGAATTTAATCAGTTTCACCCAACGGCGCTGTACCATCCGCAAGCGCGCAATTTCCTGTTAACGGAAGCGCTGCGCGGCGAGGGCGCACTGTTGAAACGTCCGGACGGCACACGGTTTATGCCGGACTTTGACGAGCGCGGCGAACTGGCTCCGCGCGACATTGTCGCCAGAGCGATCGATCATGAGATGAAGCGCCTGGGCGTTGACTGTATGTATCTCGATATCAGCCATAAACCGGCAGAATTTATCCGCCACCACTTCCCGATGATCTATGAGAAGCTGCTGGGGCTGGGCATTGACCTGACAAAAGAGCCAGTTCCCATTGTGCCGGCGGCACATTATACCTGCGGCGGCGTGATGGTTGACGATCATGGGCGCACTGATGTTGACGGACTGTACGCCATTGGCGAAGTGAGCTACACGGGATTACACGGCGCTAACCGTATGGCTTCAAATTCATTGCTGGAGTGCCTTGTTTACGGCTGGTCCGCTGCCGAAGATATCGTTAAGCGTATGCCGTTCGCTCAGGCGGTCAATAAACTGCCTTCCTGGGACGAAAGCCAGGTCGAAATACCTGATGAACTGGTCGTAATACAGCACAACTGGCATGAGCTGCGCTTGCTGATGTGGGATTATGTCGGCATCGTGCGTACCACTCGTCGTCTTGAACGCGCCCTGCGCCGTATTACTATGCTGCAACAGGAGCTGGACGAATACTACGCCCGCTTCCGTGTCTCTAATAATTTGCTGGAGCTGCGTAACCTGGTACAGGTTGCTGAGCTGATTGTACGCTGTGCCATGCAGCGTAAAGAGAGCCGCGGGCTTCACTATACGCTGGACTATCCTGAGCAATTGCCCGACAGCGGACCGTCGGTGCTCTCGCCGCTGGCTCACATAAAAAGATAAAAATCCTGGGTCAAAGCGGTAAATCCTTCGGAATATTGCTGCTCTGGCCCGCGGATAACTAATCTGTCGCTAAAGCACTCTTCCCCCGCCGACGGCGAAAAAGCCAGCAGAACCCGATGCGGCGGGCGCATTTCCGTTTCCGCGACATCCGTTCGTAGACGCAGATGCCAGCCCATATTCTGCGCCCGCTGCACAAACGCGTTACCGATGTCGACCGGAAGCACAACGCAGAAAAACCCCTCTTCCGTAATAAGTTCGGCGGCGCAGGTTAATAATGTTGCGTGATCGAGAGAGGAAGTGTATCGAGCCTGCTCGCGCTGCGAGGTGGCGCAAGGTACACCTTCTGCGAAAAAAGGCGGGTTGCTGACAATCAGCTCATAGCGTCGGGTTTGCCGCGGCTGCCATTGCTGAATATCGGCCTGATGAATCTGCAGACGCCCGGCCCATGGAGAATCCGCGGCGTTTTCTCGCGCCTGTTGTGCCGCCTCTTCGTCAAGCTCCACGGCATCCACGATGACCGTCTCCCCGGTACGCTGCGCGAGCATCAGGGCTAACAGGCCGCTGCCCGCGCCGATATCCAGCACGCGCTTAACCTGCGCGATCGGGGCCCATGCGCCAAGTAAAATGCCGTCGGTACCCACTTTCATCGCACAGCGATCGTGGGCGACAAAAAACTGCTTAAACGTAAAACCATTGCGCGGCAGCGCGAACTTCGACTGGGACATCCTCGATAACCTTGCGGACAAAAACTCCTGAGCGTAAGGCTATGCACAATACCGGAGAACAGATAGCCTTACAAACAGATGAACATTGCGTCCGTAACGTCTATAATCGGCGGTCCACTCAGAGGTAGATCATGACTGTAACGACTTTTTCCGAACTTGAACTCGACGAAAACCTGCTGGACGCTCTCCAGGACAAAGGTTTCACACGCCCGACAGCCATTCAGGCCGCCGCTATTCCGCCTGCGCTTGATGGCCGTGATATTCTCGGTTCAGCCCCGACAGGCACCGGTAAAACGGCGGCGTATCTTCTGCCCGCGTTGCAGCATCTGCTCGATTTTCCGCGCAAGAAATCTGGTCCGCCGCGCATTCTTATCCTGACCCCAACTCGCGAACTGGCAATGCAGGTTGCCGACCACGCGCGTGAGCTGGCAAAACATACTCATCTGGATATCGCCACCATTACCGGCGGTGTCGCCTATATGAACCATGCTGAAGTGTTCAGCGAGAACCAGGATATTGTGGTCGCCACGACCGGCCGCCTGCTGCAGTATATTAAAGAAGAAAACTTTGATTGCCGCGCCGTTGAAACCCTGATCCTTGATGAAGCGGACCGCATGCTGGATATGGGCTTCGCGCAGGATATCGAACACATTGCCGGTGAAACCCGCTGGCGTAAGCAGACGATGCTGTTCTCCGCCACCCTCGAAGGTGACGCCATTAAAGATTTTGCTGAACGCCTGCTGGAAGAACCGGTAGAAGTCTCGGCAACGCCCTCCACCCGCGAGCGTAAAAAAATTCACCAGTGGTATTACCGTGCCGATGACGTCAAGCACAAGACCGCTCTGCTGGTCCATCTGCTGAAGCAGCCGGAAGCGACGCGCTCTATCGTCTTCGTACGTAAGCGCGAGCGCGTTCATGAACTGGCGGGCTGGCTGCGTGAAGCGGGTATCAATACCTGCTGGCTGGAAGGCGAGATGGTGCAGGCGAAACGTAATGAAGCAATTAGCCGCCTGACCGATGGTCGAATTAACGTGTTAATCGCTACCGATGTTGCCGCACGCGGAATCGACATCGCGGACGTAAGCCACGTATTTAACTTCGACCTGCCGCGCACGGCAGATATTTACCTGCACCGTATTGGTCGTACCGGCCGGGCGGGTAAAAAAGGTACGGCTATTTCACTGGTTGAAGCCCACGATCATCTGCTGCTGGGTAAAATTGGCCGCTATACTGAAGAGCCGCTAAAAGCCCGCGTTATTGATGGGCTGCGCCCAACTACCCGCGCGCCAAGCGAGAAGCAAACCGGTAAACCGTCCAGGAAAGTATTAGCGAAGCGTGCAGAGAAGAAAGAGAAAGAAAAAGAGAAGCCGCGCGTGAAAAAACGCCACCGCGATACCAAAAACATTGGTAAGCGTCGTAAACCAAGCGGAGTGGATACCGCGCAGAAGCCAAACGAAGAGTAAAAAAACGCCGGGATATCCCGGCGTTTTTACATCAAAGTTGAGTCTTACAGGCTTTCGGTAAAAGTACGGGCGATAACGTCGCGCTGCTGTTCCGGCGTCAGGGAGTTAAAGCGCACCGCATAGCCAGAAACGCGAATGGTCAGCTGCGGATATTTTTCCGGATGTTCAACCGCATCCAGCAGAGTTTCGCGACGCAGAACGTTCACGTTCAGGTGCTGACCGCCTTCCACGCGGACTTCAGGCTTCACGTCTACCGGGATTTCACGGTATTCGATCTCGCCCAGATTGCTCACCGCAACCACGTCATCTTCAGCAAAACCGGCTTTCGCGCACAGGCAGCGGGCTTCGCCTTTTTCGCTGTCCAGCAGCCAGAAAGAGTTCAGCAGGTCGTCATTTGCAGCTTTAGTAATTTGGATACCAGTAATCATTTTATGCCTCCCAGGCAGTGTTTGTTCGATTATTGGCCTTCGCGGCCAATTGGTAAAACCATTGTTGTATGAGTGTATATATATCAGCCGGGCATCCGGCATTCTTTGATTTAAATCAACAAAAACCCCATCACAAAAGTGGGTATAGGCAGATATTATTGTTTTACATCAAGTTACGCTACATCCTTCAGCAAAAAAATTTGTAAGTTTTCAATTTTTTTTGCACAAAGAACGCCAGTGGGATGGCGCAAATTTTGTGTTGTAGAAAGATGCAGTTAAGCTATGGCAATGACACTTTGCAGGAGAGCAAAATGACCACCCCATTAACCTGGCACGATGTGCTGGCAGAAGAGAAGCAGCAACCCTGGTTTGTTAATACCTTAAAAACGGTTGCTGAAGAGCGGCAATCGGGCATCACTATCTATCCTCCACAAAAAGACGTTTTCAACGCGTTTCGCTATACCGAGCTAAGCGACGTCAAAGTGGTGATCCTCGGTCAGGATCCCTACCACGGACCAGGACAGGCTCACGGCCTTGCCTTCTCTGTTTTACCGGGCGTTGCGACCCCTCCTTCTCTGCTGAACATGTATAAAGAGCTGGAAGGCACGATCCCGGGCTTTCAGCGCCCAAATCATGGTTATCTCGAAAGCTGGGCGCGTCAGGGGGTTTTGCTGCTTAATACCGTATTAACGGTACGCGCCGGGCAAGCGCACTCTCACGCTAGTCTCGGATGGGAAACCTTTACCGATAAAGTGATTTCACTGATTAACCAGCATCGGGAAGGGGTTGTATTTTTGCTGTGGGGTTCACATGCGCAAAAGAAAGGCGCGATTATCGATCGCCAGCGCCATTGCGTGCTCAAAGCGCCGCATCCGTCACCGCTCTCCGCGCACCGCGGCTTCTTCGGCTGTAATCATTTCGTCCTGGCGAATGAATGGCTGGCTGAACGCGGCGAAGCGCCAATTGACTGGCTACCCCGGCTGCCGGCTGAGAGCGAATAAAGCAGACCAGTGTTAAAAATCAATCACCACCTCCCCAGGAGGTGGTTTAGGGATGACAATGAAAATGCCAGCATTACGCTGGCATTTATCGTTCTGCGACAAGCTATCAAGCTTTGTTCTGTCGCCACCATTCTGCCAGCAGCACGCCGGTTGCCACGGAAACGTTCAGGCTTTCAACGTTGCCGGTGCCTTCGATAGCAATATTCAGATCGGCGCTGGAGATAGCGGCATCAGACAGACCGTCGCTCTCCTGTCCTAACACCAGCACCATCTTCTTCGGCAGCTCGGCTTTAAACAGCGGAGTCCCGTTATGACTGGAAGTTGAAACAATCGCGTAGCCCGCTTTACGGAAGCGCTCAAGCGTATCGATAAAGCTGTCGCCCGTAATCGGTTCAACGTGTTCTGCCCCGCCTTCGGCGGTACGAATCGCGGCACCGGACTCCATAACGCCAGCATCCTGCACAATTACGCCCTTAACGCCGAAGTGCGCGCAGCTGCGCATGATGGCGCCAAGGTTGTGCGGGTTGCCGACATCTTCCAGCGCCAGCACGCAATCTTCAGCGTCGGCTTTCGCCACCCACTGCTCAACAGAGGTGCCATGACGTTTTTTAATCAGGAAGCAAACTCCGCCGTGGTGTTCAGTGCCGGACGCTTTCGCCAGCTCTGCTTCATCAACGACGTGATAAGCTTTACGGTTAGCCGCCATCCAGCGCAGGGCTTCTTTGAAGCGCGGAGTCACGCTCTGGATAAACCAGGCGCGCACAATAGCGTCCGGACGGCTCTGGAAAAGCGCCTGGCAGGCATTTTCGCCGTAAACACGGGTCTCTTCCGCGCGTTGGCGACGCAGCACTTCAGGATCGATAAAGCTTTTTCCGCTGATCCCGCCGTGATCCGCTTTTACCGGCGCCTCATCACCCGGCGCGCGGGATACGGTACGCCACGGAGAGGAACCCTCACCGCCGAAGCCTTCACGCTTGCGATCGTCACGTTTACGATCGCCACCGCGGCTGTCTCTTTCATCGCGCGCAGGGCGGTTACGACCGTCAACACGAGACTTTCCTGGGCGTCCCCCACCTTTCCCGGTACGCGGGTTATGGGTACGTCGGTCAGAATCATCATCACTGCGGACATACATCACTTTGACCTTGCCGCTTTTATTTTTCAGTTCGTCGTCGCTCATTCATTTTCTCCACCTGCGCTGCGCGAAGCGCGCAGATTACCCGATGTGCCATCACTTAGCCATTATTTCATTTAAAAGCCTGAGTCTATCGTAATCATTGAATAAAACTCATTGTCCTTTATTAGTACTGCATCGATAATATGTAACATTACAGAAACAAATCGGCCACGTGCCGCGCTGCAACCCATAACCAGAGGTTAGTTATGAATACCGTTTGTGCCAGTTGTCAGGCTCTGAACCGCATCCCCGACGATCGTAGCGCTGATGGCGCGAAATGCGGGCGCTGCGGCCACGATCTTTTTGACGGCGATGTGATCAACGCGACCGGGGCAACGCTGGATAAACTGCTGAAGGACGATCTGCCCGTTGTCGTTGATTTCTGGGCGCCGTGGTGCGGCCCCTGCCGTAACTTTGCGCCCATTTTCGAAGATGTGGCTGAAGAGCGCAGCGGCGAAATGCGGTTCGTGAAAGTGAATACCGAAATGGAACGCGAACTGAGCGCCCGCTTCCGCATCCGCAGTATCCCGACCATTATGATGTTCAAAAATGGCGAAGTCATCGACATGCTGAACGGCGCCGTACCAAAAGCGCCTTTCGATAGCTGGTTGAACGAAGCCGGCCAGCAATAAACCCGACGGGGCACCGCTTGTGCCCCGTTTTTACCTCTGCGACAATGGCGTTTTTTCTTAGCGATCCCCATGACTGATAACGCCGTCCTTCGCCTTCGCGCCGAACGTCTCGCGCGCGCCACCCGGCCTTTTCTTGCTCGCGGCAACCGTATTCACCGCTGCCAGCGCTGTTTGCTGCCGTTGAAACAGTGCCTCTGCGCGACCCTTAATCCCGTTGCCGCCACCAGCCGTTTTTGCCTGGTGATGTTCGATACCGAGCCAATGAAGCCCAGCAATACCGGACGCCTGATTGCCGATATCCTGCCGGATACGGAAGCCTTTCAATGGTCGCGAACCGAACCGCCGCAGGCGCTTCTCGATCTCGTTGCCGACGCGAGATATCAGCCAATGGTGGTTTTTCCGGCCTCCTATGCCAGCGCCGGGCGCCGGGTACTTGACGCACCGCTTCCCGGCAAACCTCCGCTGTTTATTATGCTCGACGGCACCTGGCCCGAGGCGCGAAAAATGTTCCGCAAAAGTCCCTGGCTTGATGCGCTGCCGATGATTTCCGTTGATCTGTCCCGCGTCTCCGCTTATCGCCTGCGAGAAGCCCATGCAGAAGGCCAATACTGTACCGCTGAAGTCGCCATAGCGCTGCTGGATCTTGCGGGGGATGTCACCGCAGCCAGCGCCCTTGGCGATCATTTCAGCTTATTCAGAACGCGCTATCTGGCAGGAAAAACACAGCATAAGGGCGGTATCACAGCACAACTGACAGAAAACGTTTAAAATCATTCGGTCACTGGGGATCAAAGGAGACCGGAATGAGCCAACGAGGCCTCGAAGCATTGCTGCGGCCGAAATCGATCGCCGTTATCGGCGCATCAATGAAACCACAGCGCGCCGGTTATCTGATGATGCGCAACCTGCTGGCTGGCGGGTTTAACGGCCCTGTCCTTCCCGTTACGCCGGCGTGGAAAGCGGTTCAGGGCGTACTGGCCTGGCCTGACGTCAACAGCCTGCCCTTTACCCCCGATCTCGCGGTGCTTTGCACCAATGCCCGAAGAAACCTTGAGCTTCTGGAAGCATTGGGGCAAAAAGGGTGTAAGACCTGCATTATTCTCTCTTCCCTACCCGAACAGTATCCCGCGCTGCTTGAATGCGCCGCCCGCTATCAAATGCGCCTGCTCGGGCCGAATAGTCTCGGCCTGCTTGCGCCCTGGCAGGGCCTTAACGCCAGCTTTTCGCCGGTTCCTATCCATCGCGGTAAACTGGCGTTTATTTCGCAATCGGCGGCCGTATCCAACACCATCCTCGACTGGGCCCAGCAGCGCGAAATGGGGTTTTCTTACTTTATTGCGCTCGGCGATAGCCTGGATATCGACGTTGATGACCTGCTCGATTTCCTTGCTCGCGACAGTAAAACCAGCGCTATTCTGCTCTATCTTGAACACCTTAGCGACGCCCGTCGCTTTGTCTCCGCGGCCCGTAGCGCATCGCGCAATAAGCCTATCCTGGTGATCAAAAGCGGGCGTAGTCCGGCGGCGCAAAAGCTGCTGCACGTCAATTCCGGTATGGATCCGGCCTGGGACGCCGCTATTCAGCGCGCGGGTTTGTTGCGGGTTCAGGATACTCACGAACTGTTCTCTGCGGTGGAAACCCTCAGCCATATGCGCCCACTGCGCGGCGAGAAACTCATGATTATCAGTAACGGCGCAGCGCCGGCTGCGCTGGCGCTGGATGAGCTTTGGCTGCGCAACGGCAAACTTGCCGCTCTCAGCGAAGAGACCAGCGATCTTCTCCGCCAGGCGTTGCCTGAAACCATGGATATCGCTAACCCACTGGATCTCCGCGATGACGCCAGTAGCGAGCACTACCTCAAAGCGCTGAACGTGCTGCTGGATAGCCATGATTACGACGCGCTGCTGGTGATCCATTCACCCAGCGCGGTTGCTCCGGGGACGGAAAGCGCGCTGGCGCTGATTGACGCCCTGAAGCGCCACCCGCGCGGTAAATACGTTACGGTTCTGACTAACTGGTGCGGTGAGTTTTCATCGCAAGAGGCGCGTCGTCTGTTTAGCGATGCGGGACTACCGACCTATCGTACCCCCGAAGGGACGATAACCGCGTTTATGCATATGGTGGAATACCGGCGTAACCAGAAGCAGCTCAGAGAGACCCCGGTACTGCCAGTCTCATTAGCCACTAACACAGCCGAAGCGCATAGTCTGTTACAACGCGCAATCAATGAAGGCGCCACCACGCTGGATACCCATGAAGTGAGTCCCGTTCTGCGCGCTTACGGTATTCATACTCTACCGACGTGGATTGCCGCGGATAGCGCCGAGGCCGTGCATATCGCCGAACAGATAGGTTACCCCGTCGCGCTCAAGCTCCGCTCGCCAGACATCCCCCATAAGTCGGAAGTCCAGGGGGTCATGCTTTACCTACGTACGGCTACCGAGGTACAGCAGGCCGCGGACGCGATTATCGATCGCGTCAAAATGACCTGGCCGCAGGCGCGTATTCACGGACTGCTGGTGCAAAGCATGGCCAATCGAGCCGGGGCGCAGGAGCTGCGGGTCGTCGTCGAGCACGATCCGGTTTTTGGACCGCTGATCATGCTGGGCGAAGGCGGCGTCGAATGGCGAGCAGAAGATCAGGCCGCCGTCGCACTCCCGCCGCTCAATATGAACCTTGCGCGCTACCTGGTCATCCAGGCCATCAAAAGCAAAAAAGTGCGCGGGCGCAGCGCGCTGCGTCCGCTCGATATTCCCGGCCTGAGTCAGCTACTGGTACAGGTATCGAATTTGATCGTCGACTGCCCGGAAATCCAGCGCCTCGATATCCACCCTCTGCTGGCTTCCGGTCACGAGTTTACCGCCCTTGACGTCACGTTAACTCTTGCGCCGTTCACTGGCGATAGTGAAAGCCGCCTGGCCATCCGCCCTTATCCGCAGCAGCAGGAGGAGTGGGTGGAGATGAAGAATGGCGAACGCTGCCTTTTCCGTCCCATACTCCCGGAAGATGAGCCGCAGCTGCTGGCCTTTATCGCGCAAGTCACGAAGGAAGATCTTTATTATCGTTACTTCAGCGAAATCAACGAATTTACTCACGATGATTTAGCTAACATGACGCAGATCGACTACGATCGAGAAATGGCCTTTGTTGCCGTGCGCACGACGGCTGAAGGGAATGAGATCCTCGGCGTGACGCGAGCGATCTCCGACCCGGATAACATCGATGCCGAGTTTG
This sequence comes from Klebsiella sp. CN_Kp100, assembly GCF_040065315.1. Taxonomy (NCBI): domain Bacteria; kingdom Pseudomonadati; phylum Pseudomonadota; class Gammaproteobacteria; order Enterobacterales; family Enterobacteriaceae; genus Klebsiella; species Klebsiella sp. CN_Kp100. The sequence continues at coordinate 4,315 of NZ_JBEAIJ010000043.1, read as the reverse complement.
CCGTACTGGTGCGCTCTGATTTAAAGGGTATGGGTTTAGGCCGTAAGCTACTGGAAAAGCTCATTGCCTATACGCAAAGTCACGGTCTGCAGCGGCTGAATGGCATTACTATGCCTAATAATAAAGGCATGATTGGACTCGCCAGAAAGCTAGGATTCTCAGTTGATATTCAGCTTGAAGATGGAATTGTCAGTTTGTCTCTACAGCTTGTACCTGAGCAATTACAATCGGCTGGCCGCAATTGTTGACTACTTTAACGGGTAGTAATGGTATTATTGCCCGCTTACGTCGTCTGCATGGTACAGAAGACCCTTCAATAAACAGAGAAGAAACGCACTGTGATGTTGTCAAAATTTAAACGCAATAAACATCAACAACACCTTGCCCAACTCCCTAAGCTTTCTCAGTCAGTTGATGATATCGAGTTCTTTTACGCTCCGGCAGATTTTCGGCAAGCGTTACTGGCCAGGATAGCTCAAGCCACCCAGCGTATTTGTATCATTGCGCTCTATCTGGAACAGGATGATGGCGGTAAAGGAATTTTGCAGGCGCTGTACGACGCTAAGCGTCAGCGTCCAGAGTTAGATGTCCAGGTGCTGGTTGACTGGCATCGTGCCCAGCGCGGGCGTATTGGCGTCGCCGCGTCAAACACCAACGCCGACTGGTATTGCCGCATGGCGCAGGAGAACCCTGGCGTCGATATCCCGGTTTATGGCGTTCCAGTCAATACCCGGGAAGCTCTCGGCGTCCTCCATTTCAAAGGCTTTATCATTGATGATTGCGTTCTCTACAGCGGCGCCAGTCTGAACGACGTTTACCTGCATCAGCACGATAAGTATCGCTATGATCGCTACCAGTGCATTCGCAACGCGAAAATGGCCGATGTGATGTTTGACTGGGTTGCGAATAACCTGGTGCAAGGTCGCGGCGTTAACCGCCTTGATAAGGCCGATCGCCCAAAAAGCCCGGAAATCAAGAATGAAATCCGCCAGTACCGCCAGGAGTTGCGCGATAGCCGCTACCATTTCCCAGGCGATGCCGACGAAGAACAGCTGTCGGTAACCCCGCTAGTTGGCCTGGGCAAGACGAGCCTGCTGAATAAAACCATTTTCCATCTGATGCCCTGCGCTGAACATAAGCTGACTATCTGCACCCCCTATTTCAACCTGCCGGCTCTGCTGGTACGTAATATCATTCAGCTGTTGCGGAGTGGCAAAAAAGTCGAAATTATTGTCGGCGATAAAACCGCCAATGATTTCTATATTCCGGAAGATCAGCCATTTAAAATTATCGGCGCGCTGCCCTATCTTTATGAAATTAATCTGCGGCGCTTCCTGAGCCGTCTGCAGTATTACGTGAATACTGACCAGCTCATTGTCCGTTTATGGAAGGATGATGATAACAGCTACCACCTGAAAGGCATGTGGGTTGATGATGAGTGGATGCTGCTGACCGGCAATAATCTGAACCCGCGCGCCTGGCGGCTGGATTTGGAAAACGCGATTCTTATCCACGATCCAAAGCATCAGCTTGGTGCCATGCGCGAAAAAGAACTCAGCCTCATCCGCAAACATACCACGATCGTTAAGCACTATCGCGATCTCCAAAGTATTGCCGACTACCCGATAAAAGTACGCAAACTGATCAGGCGCCTGCGACGTATTCGAATCGACCGCCTTATCAGCCGTATTCTTTGAATTTCCGCCCCGCTCAGCGGGGCTTTTTCCTGGAATTTGTATGCGCAATATCATGCTTATTGCCCCGCTGTTACTACTGACCGGCTGCAGCCATATGGCCAATGATTCATGGAGCGGTCAGGACAAAGCCCAGCACTTCCTCGCCTCAGCGATGCTTTCTGCCGCAGGTAACGAATATGCCCAGCATCAAGGCTATAGTCGCGACCGGAGCGGCGCTATTGGCTTTATGTTTTCCGTGAGCTTAGGGGCATCGAAGGAGCTATGGGACAGCCGCCCGTCGGGGAGCGGCTGGAGCTGGAAAGATTTCGCCTGGGATGTGGCAGGCGCCACAACCGGCTATGCGGTATGGCAGCTGGCACATCAATAAATCTACAAGCGCAGCCCTTTACCTTTACGATGCAGCGTCAGAGAGACCAGAAAAGCAATCGCCCCCATGACGGTCACGTACCAGTAAAAAGCGTGCTCAATTCCCACAGATTTTAGCGACAGTGCGACATACTCGGCCGAGCCGCCGAATAGCGCATTGGCTACAGCGTAAGAAAGCCCAACGCCCAGAGCACGTACCTGGGCCGGAAACATTTCAGCCTTCAGAATGCCGCTGATTGAGGTGTAGAAACTGACGATCAGCAGGGCGCATATCACCAGAGCAAACGCCGCATACGGCGAACTCACGTTTTGTAGCGCATTAAGAATCGGCACGGTAAAGAGGGTGACCAACGCGCCAAAACAGAGCATTGAGGTACGACGGCCAATCTTGTCCGAGAGGGCGCCAAAAAGCGGCTGAACCAGCATATAAACAAATAAAGCAGCGGTCATAATCATGCTGGCGGTGCCCGCTGTCATACCCGCGGTATTGACCAGATATTTTTGCATATAAGTGGTGAAGGTATAAAAGCTTAACGACCCGGCGGCAGTAAAGCCCAGTACCATAATAAATGCCTTGCGGTTACGCCAGAGCCCTTTGAACGAACCAGCCTCTTTTAACGCGCGCGTTTCCTGCTTAGAAGTTTCGTCCAACTGGCGTCGCAGCCACAAGGCCACGATGGCCAGGACTGCGCCAAGGGCAAACGGAATACGCCATCCCCAGGCATGAAGATCTTCATCACTGAGGATCTGTTGTAATGCAACAACAACCAGCACCGCCAGAAGTTGACCACCAATCAGCGTGACGTACTGAAATGAGGCATAGAACCCTTTCTTACCTTCTACGGCAACTTCGCTCATATAGGTGGCGCTGGTACCGTATTCCCCCCCGACGGATAATCCCTGGAATAAACGTGCAAGCAGAAGCAGAGCCGGAGCCCAGGTTCCTATCGTTGCATAACCCGGCAGGCAGGCTATCACCAGTGAACCAAAACACATCATGCATACGGAAATCAGCATAGAAGTTTTGCGTCCACGACGATCAGCAATGCGCCCGAATATCCATCCCCCGATTGGACGCATCAGAAAACCGGCAGCAAACACTCCTGCCGTTTGTAACAATTGGGTTGTGGTATTCCCGGAAGGAAAGAAGATGTGCGCGAAATAGAGTGAGCAAAATGAATAGACATAAAAATCAAACCATTCCACCAGATTCCCTGACGATGCCCCAACAATGGCCCATATACGGCGCCGGGTATCGGCATGTTCCAGCGATTCACGTTCGCTAATACTGCTTTCTGTCATTGTAATTCTGCTCCAGCAAAGACTGCAATCTGCCTCATCGGGTGTCCCCGCGCCATCAGGCAAATCAGTTAGTAAATTAAATGTTATATAATTGTTATTTTTTGGTTTGTGATCCTATTCACATTTTTTTTCGTAATGTAGCTTTTCGCGATTAAAAATAGATTCTTAAGGATTAACAAAGTGAAATATGGTGAAGATCGGGCAATACAGTTTTTTATATAGGCTAAATCGCGGTAAATATTTATGCGGGGCGAGGAACATCGAGGTTGAAAATTACCCCCATTGAGCCTGATGTTTCTTTTTTCTCTGGAGATAATCTTCATCCTGCCGAAGTTTATCCCACCATTGTTTAAAGACTGCCGCAGCTGCTGCCTTAACAGGATCATTACCACGTGGATTCAGGCAGCCATCCTTCGCATATTTTTTACCACCTTTGTAATTGGCATATCGTCTTGCCCGGGTGTAGCCCATCTGAATAAATTTGCGCGCCATATCCATACCAACGAAATCATTCTGCTGTCGATAAAACTCGAAGAGCTGATAAATTTCCCTGGCAGATTCAGTCGCGGATGCTTCATCTTTATAGCGCCAGTAGGGAAGGATTTCGCTTTTATAGGGCTCAACCAACAACACGCCCTGTTCGCCTCTTCCTACCTGATAGAGCTCCGGGTGCTGGCGAAAATCGATGCTGGAAAAGTCTTGCTGGTAATTAAAAGGCTTAATGGCCATTATTTTCTCTCATGCCCACAGGTACATATTATAAGCCTGGTACATAAGTCTGGAATGTGGAGAAGGAATTACTCTGGATCTTATACAGGGAGACAGCATAAATCCGGCAGGATTCATGAGGGATATTGGATACAGGGAGAACGATATCCGACAGTTACAGACGACTAAAACGCAAAAAGCCCATCCGTCAGGATGGGCTCTTCACTTGTTTGATGCCTGGC